>NZ_JRJY01000103.1:82564-134012 GCF_000801015.1 Aeromonas sp. ZOR0001
TGGGCGCGCATGGCACTGCCGGCGATGTCATAAATCTTGTTAAACGACATGGTTAACGGCCCTCGATCGCCTTGGCGATCCCGGTAATCTTCATATTGAGGAAAGTGAGACTGGTCTGAAAATCGGTGGCGTTGTTGGCAAATTTGCCCTGCTCAACCCCCAATTCGGCGGTATTGCCATCCATGGAGACCTGATAAGGAATGCGATAGAGGGGGTGACGCATATCGTCACGCATGGCGCCCTGACTGATGGCCTGACTCTCCTCGCCCGCAGCAACTTGCTGCACGACACGGCCCAGAATCGTCTTATAATCGACATCCCGAGCCAGGTAGCCCGGTGTATCCACGTTGGCCAGATTTCCCGCCAGAATACGCGCCCGCTCGGCCCTGACATCGAGGGCATAAGGGTGTACGCCGAGGGCGCTGTCAAATGAGATACTCATGCTTCATCCTTTATCGTTCACTCAGACCGGGGTTACCCCTTATCAAGACTCATGCCAACCATGAAGATACCTAGTTTCAAGCGGTTACCATGCACCATCCGCCGCAAGCAGATGAGAAATGAGGAAGTGCGACTTCCCGTGTGGAAATGGAGTGGCATCCTCTGGCTACTGCTGAGCGCATTCGCGCACGGTGCTCCGCAGGTGCAAAGCACAATGCTTGAACAGTTGCTTGAACAAGATGCCCGCCAGAGTCTTGATGACTACATCACCCAGCAGGGATGGCCTGCAACCTCAGGGGAGTTTCGGGTCTGGCTTGCCCCTTCCGCCGAACACCTTCCTCCCTGCCCCTCACACTCACTCTCGTTACAAGCAGGTGGCCAGTATCGGCAACCTTGGGGACGACGCCCCTATCTCATCGAATGCACAGATCCCGCTTGGCAAGTGCGCGGGCGGGTAGAGGTCTCGCTACTGTTGCCGATCTGGGTTGCTGCACGGGATATCGCAAAAGGCCAGGCCATCAGCGCCAGCGATCTGGTGGAGAAAGAGTTGGATGTCAGCCGCATACAGCGCGGGTTTATCCCGAGCAATCACTCCCTGCTTGGCCATAAAAGTAACCGGCATCTGAGAAGCGGACAGCTCATCGGTGAGCTGGACTTACAAAAAAGTTGGGCGGTCAAACAGGGAGAAGGGGTACTAATTCGTGCAGGGAAAGGTGAGTTCTCCGCCACAACCAGAGGGGAGGCCCTCGATAATGGCGCAATAGGCGACGGGATCAGAGTGAAAAATCTTAGCTCTGGCAAGCAGATACAGGCATGGGTGACTGATATAGGGGAAGTTGAAACCCGTTTTTGAACCAAGATCGCAATTTGATTCAAGTTCGACAAGCCTTGGGTCGCTTGTCATAGACAGACCATCAGGAATTTATGTTATGAAAATTACCCGTACTGACTCGCTCTATATTCAAAACCTGCCTGGCCGCAAACCAGATGTAACGACCAAGCCGGAAACCAGACCTGCACAGTCATCCGAAGCACGGATCAGCAGCACAGCACAGTCAGTAGCCAACGCCCGCAGCCAGCTGGCCACCACATCCGACGTCGACATGGACAAGGTCAACGAGATCCGCAAAGCCATCAGTGAAGGCAAGCTGGAGATCGATCTGGATGCGCTGGGTCAGGCCATTCTGGATATGCATCGCCGATGAGCGTGGATACCAAGGCCACCGTCAAGGCATTGATCCTCGGGATCCAGCAGGATTACGGCCACTATACCGAACTCACCGCCCTGTTGCTGCGCCAACATGCACTGCTGGCAAGCCATGATGTCGATGGCCTGCAAGTCCATAACGAGCAGCAGACAGCGCTGATGGCCAAAGTGACACAACAGGCAAAGTTACGCTGCCAGCAGCTGCAGACATTGGGCCTCAAACCCGATGAGAAGGGGATGGCCACCCTGATAGCCAAGCTGCCACTTCCCCTGCGCACCACGGTAACCAATCAATGGCAACAGCTTGAACAGCTGCTGCACCAGTGTCTGCGCCAGAATGATCTCAATGGCCGCCTACTGGCAGGCCAGATGGAGACGATTCATTCGCTGTTGGGACAAGAGTCAGGTTATCGCGACCCGGACAGCATTACGGATTAACCTTGCGCCTTACTCCCTTACTCTTGGCGGGTCAGGTGACGCAAACTCGCCAGCTCATCCAGCTGCAGTTGATCCCGCCTCTCCTGCTGCTGGCGAGCAACATCATCACGTCTTGCCAGCAATAGCTCCAGTCCCTTGACCCGCCCGAACTGCCGGACAAGTTCCACTTCGTGGCGCTCCAGATCCAGTCTGGCCAGCGCAGATTGCTGCACCTGATGGGAGAGCAAACGGCGCAACTGGCCATCCATCTGTTGCTTGTTTTGCCATAGCAAAGGGTGAAACTTGTCGGAACCGGGCCGCAGCGAGGAGATCACTTCCTGCAATTTGTGTGCTCGCTGCTCTTCCCGCAACGCCAGCTCCCGCAAGCGTCGACGCTCGGCGCCAAGATTTTCCAGCTCTTCCTGTTGCAACCCCAGATAAGACTTCAGCATAACGAATCCTTATCCCTGCCCCAGCACCTGCTTGAGACCAACCATCACCTGTTCAAAGGCCATCTCTTCATGCAGGCCTTGTTGCAGAAATGCCGCAATCCCCGGATAACGCTGAACCGCTTCATCCATCTGCGGATCGGCCCCGGGTTGATAACCGCCCAGTGGCAACAGCTCACGCACTTGCTGATAGCGTCCCCATAGCTGGCGCAAGGTGACCGCCAGCTTTTGCCATTCGGCAGGCACGACTTGTGGCATAACCCGACTGACCGAGGCACCGATATCGATGGCGGGATAGTGGCCCTCTTCCGCAAGACGGCGGGTCAGCACGATATGACCATCGAGAATGGCGCGCGCCGCATCGACCACCGGATCCTGTTGGTCATCCCCTTCCGCCAGCACTGTGTAGAACGCACTCAGACTGCCATCCGGATGCGTGCCGTTACCGGCTCGCTCCACCAGCTGGGTCAGCATGCTGAATACCGAGGGTGGATACCCTCTGGTGGCAGGAGGTTCACCGATGGCCAACGCGATTTCCCGCTGTGCCTGGGCATAGCGGGTCAGCGAATCCATCAGCAGCAGCACATCCTGCCCCTGCTCACGGAAATACTCGGCAATCCGGTGGCATAGCTGGGCCGCTCGCAACCGCATCAGGGGAGATTGATCTGCTGGCGCCGCGATGACCACAGCGCGAGCCAGACCTTCCGCCCCCAGACTGTGCTCGATGAATTCGCGCACCTCACGGCCCCGCTCACCAATCAGCCCCACCACGACGATCTGGGCAGCGGTATTGCGGGTCATCATGCCCAGCAACATACTCTTGCCGACCCCCGAGCCGGCGAACAGCCCCAAACGCTGGCCCTTGCCAACCGTCAGCAGGCCATTGATGGCGCGGATACCGACATCCAGCGGTTCACGTACCGGGGTTCGCAATAGCGGATTGGGGGGAAGAGCAAACAGGGGGACACTGTCACCAACATCGGGTAACGGCTGCCCGTCGAGGGGCTGCAGCAGTCCATCGAGTACCCGCCCCAGCAGATGACGACCAAGCCGAACAGTTTCTTCTCCATCGATCGGTTCGACCTGAGCCCCCGCGAAGAGGCCACTCATCGGCTGCAGCGGCATCAGGTAAGAGATATCCCGGTTAAAACCGACCACCTCGGCCAGCAAGGGGGCGCCACTTGCCGTGCTGACACGACAACGCTGCCCCATCACCAGTTGGCAGCCGACTACTTCCAGAGTCAAACCGGTCACTCGCACCAACCGGCCAAAGCGACGAAATGCGGGTAGCTCATCCAGATTGTCCAGCGCACTGGTCAGAGCCTGCTGCAAGGCTTCATGCATCTTGCGGCACGTCCAGCGAGCTGTTGAGCTGTTCGATACAGGTTGCCAGGCGGGAGCTGGTGCTTACCTCGACGACGGCTGCGCGCGTTTCGATACGGGCATCGCCTACCCCAAGTGCTGCATCAACTTGCAATGGCCACCCTTCGCAGCGAGTCACCCCCTGCTCGGCGAGTCGCTGTCGGTCTCCCTCATTGAGGTAGATCACCAGCTCTTCCGACTCACTCGGCAAGGTAGCCAACGCCTGCTCGACCTGATTCATCACCTGCTGCGGATTGAGGGTGAATTCGGCCATAATGACCCGCTTGGCCACCTGCGCCACCAGCTGGGCAATCAGCTCTTTCTGCTCGGCCATCCGGGCCCGGCTCAGTGACTCCCACTGCTCTTGCAGCTTGGCAAACGGCACCATTGCCTGTTCGAAGGCGGCTCGCCCCTCCGAAAGGCCCTGAGCAAACCCGCGGGTTTGCCCTTGTTGCAAACCGGTACTCTCGCCTTCCTGCAGGCCGCTGGTCAGCCCTTGCTGATAGCCGGCCTGATAACCTTCGTCATGACCTTGCTCCAGCCCCTGCTGATAGCCGAATTCAAACTGTTCTTGCTGACTCCGGGCCTCTTCCCCACTCTGACCGAGCGCAGGGAAACGATACAGACGGGTCGCCCCAGGCATCAATTTGCGCACATTGTGACTCATGAATGCCTCCTGTTAACTGACGGTGGGCTCTTCGAACAGCTGGAACTCGATCTCGCCCTGCTCCACCAACTCGCGGACCAGTTGCATGACCTCTTCCCTTGCCTGCTCGACCTTGCGCAAAGAGACACTGCCCTGGTTCTGGATCTGATCGTCCAGCGCCTGAGCCATCCGCTTCGGCATGGCACCCAACACCACTTTGCGGAAGCTGGTTTCGGTGTTCTTGAGAGCCAATGCCAGCAATTCGCTGGGCAGCTCCTGTACCAAACGTTGCAAGGTGTCGTCGCTCTGACGGCGCAACGCCATGAAATCGAACATGTTCTTCTCGATCTCCAGCGCCATGTCACCGTCGTGTTCGCGCAACAGGGAGAGCATCTGCTCCTTGTCCCCCTGATAACGGTTGAGGATATCGGCTACCTGCCGTACCCCGTTTACCTTGGCACCGGATTGATCTGCCACGTAGGTGAGACAGCGATCCAGTGTCAGCCTGAGCTCACCCAGCACATGTTCACTGACACTGCTGAGACTGGCGACGCGCACCAGCAAATCGTCATGCACCGAGCCGGGTAAGGCATCGAGCACGGCTGATGCGGTCTGGGGCGGCAGGAAGGCCAGCAGCACAGCCTGCATCTGGGGATGCTCGTTGCGGAAGAAACGGGCCAGCACATCGGCAGGCACCCACTGCAGGCGCTGGATATCCTGACTCATCACATCGCCGTACAGACTGTCGAGCAGACTACGGGAGAGTCGTTGCCCCAGAGCAAGATCGAGCGTCTGTTCCAGATACTCCCGTGAGGCACTGCCAATTCCACTCTGCTCACGGTAGTGATTGAAGAACTGCTGCAACGTCCACTTGGCTTCCATCGAGCTGACGCCAGAGAGAGAGGCCATCTTGGAGATCAAACGCTGCACTTCGTCACGGGAAAGCTTTTGCATTACCTTGGCAGCAGACTCGGTCCCCATGCTCAGCAACAAGATGGCGGCCTTCTCAAGGTTGTCGATATCGATATCAACGGCACTCTGATTCAAGTTAACGCTGTTCATTGCCACTCACCCATGCTCTGACAACCTCCGCCACCCGGGCGGTATCTTTTTCAACCAGCAACTGCAAATGCTTGAGCTGAACCTCCAGCTCGGATCCCGGTTCCGGCAACGACTCCATATCGAGTGACGAGAACTGGGGCTCCATCTTGTTGTCAGTACGGATCAGACTATTTGAAAGAGCAGACGTCAGCTGGGGATCATCGTCATCCCTGCGCATGGACAATCCGACTGTGGGCTCCGGCTCTTCTTCAGTCTCACCCATTTCCATATCCGGCTGCTGCTGGGTACGAACCAGATGTTTCACCAACGGACGAATACCGAAGAAGACCAGTGTCAGGCCAAGTAAACCACCGACCAGATAACGCAGGGAGTCTTGCCAATAAGGGGTTTCCCACCAGCTGGATTCGGGAGCGGCTACTGGTACCGCACCATTGAAATCGAAGGCCTGCAGACTAATCTGATCGCCACGCGTCTCATCGAAACCGACAGCACGCTCTACCATCTGACGGATCTGTTCCAGTTGCTCGGCACTCCAGCCACCTTTCGGAGCAATCTGCTGGTTAAGCAGAATGGATACGTTAATTCGTTCCAGACGTCCCTGCTGGTAACGGGTGTGCACTATGGTGCGACTGTTTTCGTACTGCTTGCTGACTTCCTGACGCTCGGTACGAGTGTCGTTCTGTTGTGTAGCTGTATTGGCATTTGCATTGCCTTTGTCAGCACCAGCCTTTTCATCTTTTGCCGCCGTTTCTGGCGGGCGGTTTGATAACGCCCCCGGGATCCCCATCGCCAGCGCATCGATGGTCTTGTCTGACTTGTTGGACTCGCGGGTCACTACCCCTTGCGGATCAAGCTGCTGCTGGGTCTCTTCGACAGCGTTGAAGTTAACGTCTGCCGCAATCTGCACCTTGAAATTGGTGCTGCCCAGCATGGGATAGAGCATGTCATTGGCACGCTGACGAATGTATTGTTCCAGCTTGCGGACATACTCCATCTGTTGAACGCTCTGCTTGCCAAAACCGACCTTGTCCCCCAGCTCTGCGCTGAGCAACTGGCCGGATTGATCAACCACGGTCACGGCACCTGGTTTCATTCCGGAGATACTGCCCGCCACCAGGTTGGCAATCGCCTCGACCTGACCCGCTTCGATGGATTGGCCCGGTTGCATATCGAGCATTACCGATGCGCTGGGTTTCTCCTCATCACGTCCCACGAATAGCGTGCGCTTCGGAATAGCAAGATGAACACGGGCACTGCGCACGGCATCGAGGGCAATGATGGTACGGGCCAGCTCCCCTTCCAGGGCATGACGATAACGCGCCCCTTCCATAAATTCGCTGGTACCCAGTCCGGTTACGTTGTCCAGCCCTTCCAGACCAGACGGCATGGCTGCACGCACCCCTCGTGCTGCAAGTGCCATCCGGACATGAGCCAGCTGGTTTTCAGGAACCAGTACCTGACCGGTGCTCTTTTCCAGACGGAAAGGCACCTGCTCTTTCTCCAGCATCTCCATGATGTTGGCGGTATCGTATAGCTCCTGTTTGCCATACAGGGGCACATAGTTTTTGCTGGAGGTCCACAGGATAACGACTATGGTGCCTGCCACAATGGCAGCCAGCAGAGCAATGGTCAGGATCGATTTGTTGTCACGGGAGAGGGTACGCCAGTTGCGTAATCCCTCTTGTAACCTGATTTTGAGCGAATCAGGGGCTGCCCCCTGAGGAGACGTTACCAGTTCAGTCATCTGTTACCTCAGAGCGGCATGCGCATAATGTCGTCAAAACCGGTCATCAGCTTGTTGCGAACCTGCATCAAGGCTGAAAAACTCAAGCCGGCTTTTTGACTCGCCACCATGGCGCCCACCAGATCGTCGCTCTGCCCGGCATCTACGGATGCCATTAATTTTGACGCGACATTCTGCTGTTCATTGACGCGCCCGACCACATCCCGCATGGCATCGGTAAATGATGCTCCCGACAGATCATTGGATTCGATAGAAGGGGTCTGGCTTGCGACACGCTGCATCTCCTGCATCTGCTGCAGTAGTGTCACCTGTGATGACATCATCTGAATCTTCACTCTTTATCCCTCTGCTTGAATCTGCTGTTCAATATCAATGCCTTGCTCACGCATCGCCGCAAGCTTGTAGCGCAGTGCCCGGGTTGTCATGCCCAATGCATCTGCTGTGCGGGTACGATGGCCACGAAAGCGGCGCAAGGTCTCTAATACAAATTGGAACTCGGCATGCCGCCGGGTTTCACTTAACCCCTCGGGAGCATGCCACGTGTCTGCTGCGACTGTTTCTTCGGGAAGAATACAATTTGGCAACATCAAATCGACGGACTGTATATGCAAACCACGCGCCATGATTAATGACCGTTGAATGACATTATCCAGCTCTCGTACATTTCCTGGCCATTCATATGACAGCAACAACTGACAGGCACGTTCACTCAGGCGATAGCCCTGTTGGGATGCATAACGCTCAATAAAGTAGTTGGCCAGCGGAATAATATCCTCAGGACGTTCACGCAATGCGGGCCAATTCATTGGCAATACATCAAGACGATAGAAAAGGTCTTCACGAAATAGCCCACATGCAACCAGTTTGCGCAGATCTTTATTGCTGGCGGCAATGATTCGAACATCAAGAGCAATCGTTTGATTACTGCCAAGTCGCTCAACTTCTTTTTCTTGCAGCACCCGTAATAATTTAGCCTGCAGGTTCAAAGGAAGCTCTGATATTTCATCCAGCAACAGGGTCCCCCCCTGAGCCAACTCAAATTTGCCGGGCTGGGCAGAAACAGCACCGGTAAATGCACCTTTATTGTGGCCAAAAAGAATTGACTCAAGCATTGCCTCAGGAATTGCTGCACAATTAATCGCCAGAAATGGTTTTTCCGCTCTGACAGACATTTCGTGAATATAACGGGCCAACCGTTCTTTACCTGTTCCTGACTCACCACCGATCAGAATGGTGGCAGAGGTTTTGGCTGCTCGTCGGGCCAGTTGCAAGACCTGCAGGCTCATGGGCGACACAGCGATAAGATTGGGGATCGCCTGACGAAGGCGTAGAGCACCACGGACAGCATCGAGCAATTGCTGGGGGCAGAAGGGTTTGACAATATAGTCAACAGCCCCGGCACACATAGCTTCCGCAGCAATGGTGGCCTGGTGCTCATTGACCATGATGACACAATCAAGTCCTTCGAATTCACGCAGAATACGCGGCCCAAGCTCGGTCATAGCATCCATATCGAGCAGGATCAAATTGACATTACCATCAGCAATAATGCCCTTTGATTGTTTAACAGAATTAACGCTTGATACCCTGATGCCTTCCTTGGATAGGATTTTTTCAACCTCATTTTCGGCAACTATTAGCGGCTGAATCAATAATATATGTGGCCCAGCCAAGCTATCGCCACACAACCCGATTGCTGTATTTATTGGTAATCCCGAAGACATAGACGTCTGACACCTGTGATTGTGGATAGAACAATCAATAGAGCTGAATTATCAGACACAAAGGAGAAATACAAATTCGCACTTAAAAAAGTGAAATTTGTACCTAGATGGTAACAGAATTGTATCCAAACTCACCTTGGTAACCCCGCTGTCATTAGCTTTCCTGCTGTTAGACCGGAGGCTTTGCGTCCTGACTTTTCAGTTCAGTTTGCCCTTACAATGTGATAACACGCCCCGCCTGATGGGCTAAGCGTGTGGCAACACAATTAATATTGTTTTTGTTATTTAACTTTCACACATTGCTGCGTCAATTTTCGCCACATCATATAGTATTCATACGGCAATTCAAGCTGGGGCGGAAAAAACACTTCCCTTCAGGATATTTATCCAACAGTAATTAACCAAGTGTACCAATTACCTCCACCCGTAACTCTTCGGGGATTTCGTTATATGAGAGAACTTTGAGACCCTTTGCAAATGATCGAGCATAACGAGCTATCAACGGCCTTAGCTGCGGCATGACGACCAGAACCGGTGCATGTCCCAACTGCTGCAACTGTTCCTTCACCAACGGCATATTTTGCTGCAATTGGGCCAGCAGTTGTGGATCAACAGGGAAGCTGTCCAGCTGGATTTTGCCCTGCTGTTGTGACTGATTCATTGCAGCCAGCAAGGTCTGCTCAAGGCGATCATCCAGCGTAAAGGTGGCCAACACATCGCGATTGCCAATAGCCTGCCGCACAATCTGGCGCTTCAAGGCACAGCGCACATCGGATGCCAGCAAGACAGGGTCTTTGGTCAGCTCGCTCGCATCCAGCAGCGTCGTGGCAACGGTTCGGATATCGGTAAGACTGACCTGATCCTTTAGCAATTGACGAAACACTCTCAATTGCTGCATCTGAGTCAGCGCCAGATTGAGCTCTTCAGCCAACCGGGGGGACTGACTGGCCAGGTATTGGCCCAGTTTGCCAACTTCATCGTGACCAAACAGTGCATCAAGCTGTTCACGCAACAGCTTGCTGGCGTGAGTGGCAATCACGGTGGCCGAATCCACCACCGAGTAACCAAGATTAAGTGCCTTGGCCTTTTGCTCAGGGGAGATCCAGACCGCACTCATGCCGTAGGCCGGGTCCTGAGTCAACTCGCCATCTAAAGCACCATAGGTCTCACCACTGCTGATGGCCATCAAGCGCTGACAATCCACATTCCCCATCGCTAACGCGACGCCGGACAGCTTGATCCGGTACTGATCAGGCTGCAGTTGCAGATTGTCGCGCACCCGGATCTCGGGGAGCAGAAAACCATATTGTTCGGATAGGGTTTTGCGTATCCCACGCACTCGGGCAAGCAGTTCAGCCCCTTTATCCGTTTCAGCCAAAGGCACCAGACGATAACCAAGCTCGATGGCGACCGTATCGACTGGTGGCAAATCCTGCCACTCCAGTGCCTGCTGCTCAGGCTGAATCATTTGACGAGTCAGCTCTTGCGCTGCATCCAGATCCGGCACATTGACGGCTCGTTTGCTGACACTCCAGCCAGTCCAGGCCAGTACAGCTGCGAAACTGAGGAATGCGAGCATCGGCATCCCGGGCACCAGACCCAGGATCAGCATGATGGTTGCAGAGGTATAAATAACGCGAGGCGATGCCAGGATCTGCTGACCTACCTGATCAGCCATCTCACCCTCATCGCTGACCCGAGTCACGATAATAGCCGCAGCAGTCGACATCAGCAGGGACGGGATCTGGGCAACCAGACCATCACCAATGGTCAGCAGTGCATAGCGCTGGAAGGCCTCCGCGACGGGCAAGGCATGCTGGAAGATACCGATGGCCAACCCACCCACCAGGTTGATGATCAGCACCAACATGCCAGCTATCGCGTCACCACGAACGAACTTGGAAGCACCATCCATTGCACCATAGAAGTCCGCCTCGCGCGCGATCTCCTCACGGCGAGCCCTGGCCTGATGCTGATCCATGGTGCCGGCATTCAAGTCGGCATCGATGGCCATCTGCTTGCCGGGCATAGCATCCAGAGTGAAGCGAGCAGATACTTCCGAAATCCGCTCGCCACCCTTGGTGATCACCACAAAGTTGATGATCATCAGGATCACGAAGACCACGAGACCGACGACATAGTTGCCACCGATCACGACTTCACCGAATGCCTGGATGACCTTACCGGCTGCTTCATGCCCTTCGTGACCGTGCAGCAACACTACCCGGGTAGAGGCCACGTTCAGCGACAGCCGCATCAAGGTGGCAACCAGCAACACGGTTGGGAATACCGAGAAATCGAGTGGTCTGCGGGCCGAGACAGATACCAGCAACACCAGAACCGCCAACACGATGTTGAAGGTAAAGAGCGCATCCAGCAGCCAACCGGGCAGAGGCAGGATCATCATGGCCAGAATGGCCAATAACATCAGCGGAATTGCGGTATAGGATTGGGTGAATACACGCCAGTTCACAACTTACCTCTCAGGTTGACGTAACTCGGGCGGTACATATAACGGGGCAAGAGGGGTCGGTTTCCTCCCCTTGCCTGCCTCATACGCCCTTAACTGCAATACATGGTTCAATACATAGGCAACTGCCGTGTACAGCCCTGCGGGGACTTCCTGATCCACCTTGGTCGAGTGATAGATGGCTCGCGTCAACTCAGGCAAGCTCATCACCATCTTGTCATGCTGCTTGGCGACCTGACGGATCCGCTCAGCCATACTGTCGACCCCTTTGGCAATCACGAAAGGGGCATTGGCTCGCGTCGCATCATATTTTATGGCCACCGCATAATGGGTCGGGTTAACGATAATCACATCTGCCTGCGGTACCCGCTGCTCGATACGCGCACGAGCAAGCATTCCCTGTACCTGGCGGATTTTAGCTTTGATTTCGGGACGCCCTTCGCTGTTCTTGTGCTCATCCTTGACCTCTTGTTTGGTCATCCTGAGCTGCTTGTTAAGCGACCAGCGCTGATAGGGCACATCCAGCACGGCAATCAGCATCTGTACACTCCCCAGCAGAATAAATGCCTGGGAGAGGATTCGTAGCGCCTGTTCGAGGGCCGCCTGAGGGGGCATCCGGTTCATCATCAACAAGGAAGGCCATTGATGATTTAACATCAACGCCAGCGTGCCGCCGATCAGCGTCACCTTGAGCAGTGACTTCAGCAACTCCATCAGGCTGTTCTTGGAGAACATGCGCCCCAGCCCCTTCAAAGGGTTCATCTTCTCGCCACTGGGTAGCAGCTTTTTCCAGGTCAGCGCCATACCGCTCGGCACTATGCTGAGCAACACCAGCATCAGGGCCAGAAAGCCAAACAGGGGCAGCAGCACCCACAGCATGTTTATGAGCGCTTCCCCCAGCCAATGGATCATCATCTGCGGGTCACGGGCACCTTGCCAGTCAAAACGCTGCGGACGCTTCATCAACTCGGCAAAGAACTGGCCAAACCCCGGCACCATCCACTGCATCACCAACCCGCCAAGCAGCAGCAAACCGGCAGAACTGAGCTCTTTTGAGCGGGCGATCTGTCCCTCATCTCTCGCTTTCTGGCGTTTCTGGCTGGAGGCCTCTTCGGTTTTGTCCTGTGCGCTGTTCTGACTCATGCCGGGGTCAAGCCTCGCAGCTGTTCAAGCACATGGGTAACCAAATCCAGATAACGGAAGGGCACACCACTGATGGAGAGCGCCATGGTGAGCAACCCGAGCAACAGGGTCATGGGAAAACCGAGAGAGAAGATATTGAGCGAAGGGGCGGTCCGGTTCATCACCCCAAAGGTCAGGTTAACCATCAACATGGCGACAACGGCTGGCAACGTCAGCAACAGGGCGGCACCGATAGACCAGCCAAACAACCCGATCACACCTTTCATATCGATCAGATCCAGAGATGAACCCGGCGGCCAGCTACGCAGGCTCTGCACCAGAATATCCAGTACCACCAGGTGGCCATTCAGCCCCAGAAAGAGCAATGCGCAAAACACCATCATGACCTGACTGATGATGGGGGCTGAATCCCCGTTGACCGGATCATTCATCACCGCCATCGCGAGCCCCATCTGCATGGAGAGGATCTGCCCCGCAGTGGTCATCACCATATAGAGCAGCTGGACACACAGACCAAACAACAAACCAAACAGCAGCTGCTCGACCGCCAGGACCAGCGCACCGGCACTGAAAGGATCGACAACCGGCATATCCTTCATCATGGGGGCCAGCAGCAGGCTGATAATAAACGCCAGCATCAGGCGAACTTGCGCAGGCACCCGGGTATCCCCAAAGACCGGCATCACCCAGAATGCCATACCGATCCGGATAAACGGCCACCACCACTGTCCCAACCATGCGGTCAGGTCAGCAGCACTGAGGGACAGCAGCGAATTCATCCGATAAACCCGGGGATTTTAAGAAAAAGATCCTGGAACAAGGTGGTTATCTGCGACAACAGCCAGTTACCCGTAAAGATAAGGGTCATCAGAGTCACGATAAAACGGGGAAGAAAACTGAGCGTCTGCTCCTGGATCTGGGTCGCCGCCTGAAAAATACTGACCACCAGTCCCACAATCAGGCCCGGTACAATCAGCACCGAGACCATGGTCACCACCAGATTGACCGCGCCACCAACCAGGGCAACGCTCTGCTCAGGGGTCATATCAGCCTCCCCCACCAAAGCTGGCAGCCAAAGTGCCAACGGTCATCGACCAGCCATCGACCAGCACAAACACCATCAGTTTGAAGGGTAACGAGATGATCAGCGGTGAGAGCATCATCATCCCCATCGCCATCAAGACGCTGGCGACCACCAAGTCAATCACCAGAAAGGGGATAAAAAGCATAAAGCCAATCTGAAATGCGGTATTCAACTCACTCAAGACAAACGCGGGCAACAGCACACCGAAAGGCACATCCTCTTTGGCGACCGTAGTTGGTTCGCCAGAGATGCGCAGCATCTGCTCCAGATCCGGTTCACGGGTCTGGGCCAGCATGAATTTGCGCAGGGGTTTTTCTGCCTTGGCGATCCCCTCTGACAGGGTTATTTCATTCTGGTCATAAGGGACAAATGCATTCTGATACATGTCCGTCCAGACCGGACGCATAATCACCACAGTCAGGATGAGGCTGATGCCGATCAGCACCCGGTTGGGAGGGCTCTGCTGCAGGCCAAGGGCCTGTCTCAATATGGCCAGCACGATGATGATCCGGGTAAAACTGGTCATCATCAGTAACAAGGTCGGAAGCAGACCCAGCAGGGTCATGAAGAAGAGGATCTGCAACTTGATGTTGTAGTCCTCGCCCCCTGAAGCGCCTGGCGATACCGAGAACAGGGTCATGTCCGCCCCCCAGCCGGGCAGCGAAAATAACAGCAGCGTCAGCAGCAGATAGCGCATCAGTCGTCCATGCCGCCCAGCAGGTTGGTATCGATGACATCAACCAGGCGCAGACCATATTTGCCATTCACGACGACGACTTCGCCCTTGGCAAGCAGACGGCCATTCACCCGCACATCCAGCGGTTCACCCGCCAGCTTGTCCAGCTCAATGACAGCCCCCTCCTCGACGCGCATCAAATCGCCGAGCGGCACTTCGGTACTGGCCACTTCCAGCGTCACCTTGACCGGAATCTGGCGAAAGAAGGAGAGGTCCCGCTGTTTGCTGCTACTGGTGGGGGCCAAGTAGTCTGCGGCGCTGGGCATGCTGATGTCGTCACCAAACAGTTGATCCAGTCCATCCAGATCCAGCGGATCATTCATATTGTGCTCACTCATGATTCAATTTACTCCTCTACAACCGTCGCAACCTGATAGACCAGGCTGCCTTTGTGTTCTGCGATTCGTCCACTGAAGCAGGGACGGCTGCCAATAAGTGCTGGCACAACTTCAGGCAAGTCCAGTGACAGCACATCACCCACCTTGAGACACTCGAGATCCGCCAGCGTCATGGACAATTGGCACATCACCACCCGCAGACGAACCGGGACATGAGTCAGAGCCTGTTCCAGCTGACCTGCTGGCAATGAATGACTGACCGGAGAAATGGACTCCTCGGGGGGAAGCAGCCACATCTGCCAGTGATGCGTGCAATTACCTGCCTGCAGGGTTGCCTGCGTGGTCCAGAGCTGACGGTGGGCGATGGAATCCCGTGGCACGACATGCAACTGCCACTTCAGATCCCCCAATCCCAGACAAGCACACCAGATATCAACCTGATACTGGCAAAGCCGCAATAGCAGCCGCTGTTCGGTATCGGTCAGCCCTTTGCCAGACTGAACATGCTCCTCTTTTTGCTGCAAGGTGCCGCCGAAAAAGAGGACCGCAAGACGATAGATGACCAGAGGTGCGATCGAGAAATAGACGGCGCGCTGTGGTTCAAGCGGACTTCTCGCCTCGACCCAAATATCAGCGCCATCAGTCTCTGCCGGACCGGAAAAGGCAAACTCACCATAATTCAGTTCGCACTCCGCACTGTTGAACAGCTGGGCCATACAACTCGCAGCTTGCAGGGAAAATGTGCTCAACTGGCCATTGACCTGCTTCAAGCGGGCGTGATTAAGCCGCTCGACACCCAACAGATCATAATGAGGCAGGGTTCTGCCCCGTTCTGCGCTAAGCAGCCGGGAAGGTGTGAGCATTGCGCTGCTTGATGACATTAATAATCCACCTTAACCATTTCATCTCGCCTTACTGCCACAGGGTCGCTCATCAGGCCAGCAGTGTGATAGATACAGACAGTCCAGCCGACGTATATCGACCAAAAAGGGTGAGAACTTTATTACAAATTCCAGAAAGCCGCCATGCGGTGCATCTCGGCGTGAATAATAAAAATCCCGGTGCCGTTAGGCACCGGGATTTTAGCGTGACGGTTCACGCGGAATGAGGTCGGAGTCGGCCTGTAAGCCGGGTTCTGTACCGGGTTGCCCCGGGTAGCAATCATTCCTCTAGGCCAGCAATCGCTCGCTGGCTCAAGCAACCTACCCGCCCCCAACGCGGGCCGCGCCAATAGGGGCCTATTTGGTCTTGCTTCGGGTGGAGTTTACCGTGCCACGAACTGTTGCCAGTCGCGCGGTGCGCTCTTACCGCACCCTTTCACCCTTACCTGATCCCTTGCGGGCCATCGGCGGTCTGCTCTCTGTTGCACTGGTCGTAGGCTCGCGCCCCCCAGGCGTTACCTGGCACCCTGCCCTGTGAAGCCCGGACTTTCCTCCCCTCCGCCCGTCTGTCCCGAGGGACACAACGACGAAGCAGCGATTGCCCAGCCAACTCCGAGGCGCGGATTATAGCCTTGCGAGGCGCACGGGGTAAACCGGCAATTCCCGTTTACAGCCATTTATCGCGCTTTGGCCCCCGTTTACAGGCTGACTGATTGTCGATACAGGAGATTGCGCAGGTCAAAAACAGTCTGAAGACCTATTAACCGACTCAATAGTGCTCGAGACCGTATTTATAGAGGGCATTCTTCTTCACACCGTGGATCTCGGCGGTCAGGGCGGCCGCTTTTTTCAGTGGCAGTTCGGTCACCAGCAGACCCAGAGTACGGATCGCCTCGGCTGGCAGATCCTCTTCTTCTTTGGAGGCGCCAGCCACGACCAGAACGATCTCGCCGCGGCAGCGGTTGTCATCCTCGCCAAGCCAGGTCAGCATTTCGGAGGCTGGCAGACCGTGGATCGACTCGAAGGTCTTGGTCAGCTCGCGGCACACCACCACCTGACGCTCACCGAGAATGCGAGCAATTGCTTCCACTGTATCCTGCACACGGCGCGGAGATTCGTAAAACACCAGCGAGCGGGTGTCTTCAATAACGGCTTGCAGGCGATCGTCACGTCCCTTGCTCTTGGCGGGCAGGAAGCCTTCAAAGGCAAATCGATCAGTAGGCAGACCGGCCGCGCTCAGGGCGGTAATGGCGGCACAGGGACCGGGCAGCGGCACCACCTTGACCCCGGCTTCACGACAGCGGGTGACCAAGTGATAACCGGGGTCGCTGATGAGCGGGGTGCCGGCATCGGAGACCAGCGCAACACTCTTGCCTTCTTTGATCCGGCCGATCAGCACATCGGCTTTCTGCTGCTCGTTGTGATCGTGCAGGGCGAAGGTCGGCACCGAGATTTGGTAGTGGCTGAGCAGGATACCGGTATGACGGGTATCTTCAGCAGCCACCAGATCGACACTGCGTAAAATGTCCAATGCACGCTGGGTGATGTCCGCCAGATTGCCGATCGGAGTGGGGACTATATACAGGGTTGGGATGTCACTCATGGGATCTCCGAGTGCCCCGACAATTGTGTCGCCATATTGGCCCGTTTACACTATGGGGAACTTCAACACTGGTCGGGGAATGAACTTGAACCGGGTTACAAAGCAGCTAAGTGTATCACGACTCTTCGGCATCATACTCGCGGCAGTACTGCTCGCCGCCTGTGCGTCGGAGCCCAATCAACCGTCAGGGCAGTCAGGCATGCCCTCTGCGTTCTCCAATCTGACCAAGAATGCCCAGTGGTATCTTGAGCAGGTGGATCCCGCCAAGCCGGCCGAGGCCTTTACCTGGCAGATGCTGGCGGCACGCAGCTATCTGGCGCTGGGCCAGGCCAAACCGGCCTCGGCACTGTTCCAGCAATTGCAGAAGCAGGCCAAGGATCCCGTTCAGAAGGCGCAGTTGCAACTGCTGCAAGCCCATCTGTTGCTGGCGCAAGGCCACGCCAATCAGGCGCTGATCCTGCTGGAAGGCAAACCCGAGGTGGTGCTGGATGCCGATACCCAGAAGGATTGGTATCGCCAGCGCGTAGTGCTGCAGCTCGACATCAACAACAAGTTTGGCGCAGCCAAGTCGTTGATTGCACTGGAGCCCTACCTCAATCAGAGCGAGCAGGCGACCAACCATCAGCAAATCTGGTCGTTGCTCAAAAGCATGACCCCCTCCACTCTGCAAGCGCTGGAAGAGGCTCCGGCCCCTGATGTGACCACCGGCTGGTTGCGACTGGCGGCACTGGTCAACGAGTTTGGCGCCCAGCCGAACCTGCTGGCCCGCCAACTGGCAGGCTGGAAGCGCGACTTCCCCAACCATCCAGCCCAGAAGGATATGCCGGCAGGATTGGGCGATCTGGCGGCCACTGCCAGCACCTCGGTGCAACAGATCGCTGTGCTGCTGCCCCTCTCCGGCAATCTGGAGCCGCAGGGCGCCGCCATCCGTAACGGTATGCTGATGTCTTATAAGGAAAATCAGGGGCAATTCACCCTGAACTTCTACGACACCCAGAGCAAGTCAACCGGCGACCTTTATAAGCAGGCGATTCAGGAAGGGGCTGACATGATCATCGGCCCGCTGCTGAAAGACAGGGTCGAGGAGCTGCTCAAGGCCAATCCGACCGTGCCGGTACTGGCACTCAACGAGCTGGACAAGCCGGTCGTCAACGACACCACCTACTACTTCTCCCTCTCTGCCGCCGCAGATGCCGCGCAGGCAGCCCAGTACCTTTACACCCAAGGCTACCGTAAACCGCTGCTGATCGCCGCCCAGGGGCGGATCGGTTACAGCAGTATCAAGGCGTTCGAGCAGAGCTGGGCTACCCTGAGCCAGGATAAGCCGGTCGTTGCCACCTTCGGTGCCCGCAACGAAGTGCAGGGGATGGTCAAGAATGCCCTGAGCGGCCGCTCTACCGCCCGAGCTGGTGAAGTGGTGCAACTCTCTGATGCCGCACCGCGCAGCATCGATGCCGTATATGTGGTGGCCAACAGCCTGGAAACCCGGATGATCAAGCCCTACGTGGATGTCTCGGTCAATCCGATGGGCAGCCTGCCCATCTACACCAGCTCCCGTGGCTACGACAGCGCCGCCACCGAGGTCGCCTCCGAGCTCAACGGCATGCATATCGCCGATATGCCGCTGCTGCTGGGCGGCTACGAGAAACAGCGCGAGCAGATCGCCCTGCTCTGGCCGCAGACCCAGGGTGACCTGTTGCGCCTGTTTGCCATGGGCTACGATGCCGTCAGTCTGGCAGAGAACCTGCAGCAGATGCGCAAGGTGGGTGGCATGCAGCAGGCCGGCATGAGCGGTCAGCTGAGCGTGGATGCCCAGGGTAATATCGTGCGGATGCTGAGCTGGGGTACTTACCAGAACGGCAAACTGGTCGACGAGAACGCCGTTCAGCAGCTGGAGGAGCCCTCCAATGAAGGAACTATGGAAACGGATGCGCCAGCAGTTGCCGAGCCTGTTCCCCTCACCAACGAGCAAGGGACAGTACTTTGAACAAGTCGCTGAACGCTGGTTGCAGGCCCGGGGCCTGCAACCGGTAGCTCGCAATTACCGCTGTCGTGGCGGTGAAATAGATCTCATCATGCACCAGGGCCAGACCCTGGTGTTTGTTGAGGTGCGCTACCGGGCCACCGGCAGCCATGGCGGGGCCGCCAGCTCGGTCACCCGCAGCAAACAGCACAAGATCATGCTGGCAGCGCGCCACTATTTGAAGCAACATGCCATCAACGAGGCCAATCAGGCCTGCCGATTCGATGTGATTGCGTTCGAGGGCGACCAGCCAGCCTGGATCCAGAACGCATTTTAAGAGGACCCTATGACTGACCGCATCAAAGAGAACTACACCGAAAGCATCCAGACCAAGATAGCCGCCGCCGAGGCGCTGCCGGATGCCATCCATACTGCAGCCCAGATGATCACCATCTGCCTGCTCAATGGCCACAAGGTGCTGGCATGCGGTAACGGTCCTTCTGCCGCACTCGCGCAACTGTTCATCTCCGAGCTGGTCAACTGCTACGAGACCCAGCGCCCCTCCCTGCCCGGCATGGCCCTGACCCCGGACATGGCGACCATCAGCGCCATCGCCACCGACCACGGTTTTGAAGAGGTCTACGCCAAGCAGATCCGCGCGCTGGGCCAGCCTGGCGACATTCTGGTGGTCATCACCACCTCCGGCCACAGCCGCAGCCTGATCAAGGCCGCCGAGGCTGCCCTCTCCCGCGACATGACCATAGTGGTGCTGAGCGGGGGTGACGGTGGCGAAATGGCCGGTCTGCTAGGCCCGAACGATGTGGAGATCCGTGTTCCCTCCGCCCGTCGCCCTCGCATTCTGGAAGTGAACCTGTTGACCCTGCACTGCCTGTGTGATCTCATCGACCAGACTCTTTTCCCGCAACAGGAAGATTGAAACCATGAAAAAGCACACTATCCTGCTCGGTCTGCTGGTTAGCACCCTGCTGCTGCAAGGCTGCGCAGCCCTGGTTGTTGGCGGCGCCGCAGGGACTGCCAAGGCATCTGGCGATCGCCGGACGCTGGGCGCGCAGTGGGATGACCAGACCATCGAGCTGAAAGCGGCCAATCTGCTGGCCGACAACAAACCACTCAGCGCAGCCAGCAAGATCAGCGTCTACAGCAACAATGGCCGCGTCCTGCTGGTCGGCCAGACACCTTCTGACGTTTACAAGATTGAGGCGGGCAAAATTGTCAGTCGCATCGAAGGGGTTCGCCACGTCTACAACGAATTGCGCATCGGCCAACCTGCCAGTTTCACCACTCGCAGCAATGACTCCTGGATCACCTCCAAGGTGAAAGCCGACATGTTCGGCACCAAGAACTTCGACAGCACCAAGGTCAAGGTGGTCACCGAGAACGGCGAGGTGTTCCTGATTGGTCTGGTGACTCGCCAAGAGGGAGAGCAGGCAGTCAACATCGCCCGCCATGTCACCGGCGTGAAGCGCGTGATCAAGGCCTTCGAGTTCGCCCAAAACTAAGCTCGGCCGCACATAAAAAAACGCAGCCAATCGGCTGCGTTTTTTATTTGATCACCTTCAGGGTCGGACGACCGCTTGGACGCGGCGGTTCCGGCTCAGGCTCCACCGGCGCTTCGGCCTGCTCCAGCCAGATATCGTAACCCGGCTCGGGCGGGAACATGGTGCCCACGCCGTTCTCCCGGGCATGGATAGCCAGCACGGCCGCCATCGGGATATAGACTTGCTGGGATACCCCGCCAAAGCGGGCGCTGAAGCTGATGGCCTCATTATCCATGTGAAATTGCATCACGGCACGGGGCGCGATGTTCAATACAATCTGACCATCCTGGGCAAACTGCATCGGCACCATCACATGGGGAATATTGACGTTGACCACCAGATGAGGGGTCAGATCGTTGTCCAGCAACCAGTCAAAGAACGCCCGTAACAAGTACGGGCGGCTCGGTGTCATTGTCGGTTCCATGCTCATACGCCAGCACGGATCTCGCGTTCGGCTTCGGTCAGGGAAGCCTGGAAGGACTCACGCTCGAACAGACGAACCATGTAGGCCTTCAGCTCTTTGGCGCCACGACCGGTCAGGTCGATGCCAAGGCTCGGCAGACGCCACAGCAGCGGTGCCATGTAGCAATCCACCAGACCGAACTCTTCGCTCATGAAATAGGGCATTTCACCGAAGATCGGCGCGATGGCCAGCAGGTTGTCACGCAGTTCGTTGCGTGCCGCTTCAGCATCGGTACCGGCCATGATCTTGTCGGCCAGGGAGTACCAGTCCAGCTCGATGCGGTGCATCATCAGACGGCTGTTACCGCGGGCAACCGGGTAAACAGGCATCAGGGGCGGATGCGGGAAGCGCTCGTCCAGATACTCCATGATGATGCGCGAGGTATAGAGCGCCAGCTCACGATCAACCAGGGTCGGTACAGAGTTGTACGGGTTCAGCTCGGCCAGCTCATCCGGCAGATTGGCTGGATCAACCTGGCAGATATCCACGCTAACACCCTTCTCCGCCAGGACAATACGCACCTGATGGCTGAACATATCGTTGGCACCGGAAAACAGCGTCATTACCGAACGCTTATTGGCAGCTACAGCCATTGAACCCTCCCGTCATTAAAAAGCAGAAACGGCAATGAAGCATCTTGGTCTTCATTGCCGTGCATTATATTACCCGTATCTGGTCGCTTAGTGAACGTCGCGCCAGAATTCCTTCTTCAACAGCACAGTGAAGATGAAGAAGATCACGATGAAACCAAGCACCCAGAAGCCCATGCGTTCACGCTCCTGTTGTACCGGTTCAGCCGAGTAGACCAAGAAGTTTACCAGATCCAGTACCGTCTGATCATACTCTTCGTCATCCATTTCACCATTACCGTCAGATTTGATGCTGACAACCTGTTGGGTTTCCACTCCGTCGACCGTGTGAGTAGCGAACTCTGCACGGGGGGTTCCCTGCAACGGCTCCAGCACATGGGGCATGCCCACGGACGGGAACACGGCGTTGTTCACCCCGAACGGACGGGTCTCATCCACGTAGAAGGAACGCAGATAGGTGTAGATCCAGTCTGCACCGCGCACCCGGGCAACCAGTGTCAGATCGGGGGGCGGCGCACCAAACCACTTGGCGGCATCCTTCTCTGACATTGCGCTCTTCATCAGATCACCGACCTTTGCACCGGTGAAAATCAGGTTCTCTTTCATCAAATCTTCGGGGATCCCGAGATCTTCTGCAACCCGGTTATAACGCTGATACTGGGTAGAGTGGCATCCGGCGCAATAGTTCATGAAGGTGGCCGCGCCGCGTTGCAGCGATGCCTTGTCACTCAGATCGTAATTGGCTTTGTCCAGATGAACAGCTCCGCCACTTGCAAATACCAGAGATGGCAGCAGGGTCAGCACTGCAAATATTATTCTTTTCATTTAAATGTCACCCTCTCCGGCAGCGGCTTGGTGCTTTCATTCTTGCTATAGAAGAACAGCAGGACGAAGAACCCGAAATATCCCAGTGAACAGATCTGGGCAACCAGCGTCAACGTCGGTGTCGATGGCAGCACCCCCAACACCCCCAGGATGATAAAGCAGACCACAAACTGGGCAATGTTCAGCTTGTGCAGCATGCTGCGATAACGCACCGAGCGCACCTTGCAGCGATCCAGCCACGGCAGCAGGAACAGCACCACGATGGAGAGACCCATCATGATGACGCCAAGCAGCTTGTCCGGCACCGCCCGCAAAATGGCGTAAAACGGCGTGAAGTACCACACAGGCGCAATGTGCTCCGGAGTTTTCAGACCGTTGGCCACTTCAAAGTTCGGCTTCTCGAGGAAGTAACCCCACATATCCGGCTTGAAGAAGATGATGGCGCAGAAGAAGAACAGGAAGCCAGCCACACCGATCATATCCTTGACGGTGAAGTAAGGGTGGAACGCCACCGCATCCAGCGGCCAGCCGTTCTCGTCCTTGTGCTTCTTGATGTCGATACCATCCGGGTTGTTGGAACCCACTTCGTGCAGCGCCAGAATATGCATGGCAACCAGCATCACCAGCACCAGCGGCAACGCGATGACGTGCAGCGCGAAGAAGCGGTTCAGGGTCGCACCGGAGATCACGTAGTCACCGCGAATCCACAGGGTCAGATCGTCACCGATGACCGGAATGGCGCCAAACAGCGAGATGATGACCTGAGCCCCCCAGAATGACATCTGACCCCAAGGCAGCAAGTAGCCCATGAAGGCTTCCGCCATCAGCACCAGGAAGATCAGCATGCCGAAGATCCACAGCAGTTCACGAGGCTTCTGATAAGAGCCATAGATCATGCCGCGGAACATGTGCATGTAGACCACGATGAAGAATGCAGACGCACCGGTTGAGTGCATGTAACGCAGCAGCCAGCCGTACTCCACATCGCGCATGATGTACTCCACGGAGGCAAACGCACCTTCCGCGGAGGGGTTGTAGTTCATGGTCAGCCAGATGCCGGTGATGATCTGGTTAACCAGCACCAGCATGGCCAGCGAGCCGAAGAAGTACCAGAAGTTCAGGTTCTTCGGTGCCGGATACTTGGCCATGTGGTCGTTGTACATGGCCGTGAGCGGGAATCGATAATCGATCCAGCCCATCAGTTTACTCAACATGGTCAGGCCTCCTTGCCATCGGCACCGACCTGGATGGTGGTGTCATTAATGAATTGATAGGGCGGAATGACCAGGTTCAGCGGTGCAGGCACCCCCTGGAACACACGGCCGGCCATGTCGAACTTGGAGCCATGACACGGGCAGAAGAAGCCGGACGTAACGCCCTGCACCTGCTCGCCAAAGCTGTCAGGCAGATAGGAAGGTGAACACCCCAAGTGGGTGCAAATACCGACCGCGACAAAAATTTCGGGCTTGATCGATCTGTACCCGTTATGGGCATAGTCAGGCTGCTGCGGCTCTTCAGATGAGGGATCCCGCAGCTTGTCATCATGCGCGGCCAAGGCATCCAGCGTCTGTTTGGTGCGTTTCACCACCCAGACAGGCTTGCCTCGCCACTCGACACGGATGAGCTGACCCGGTTCCAACTTGCTGATATCGACTTCAACCGGCGCACCGGCTGCTTTGGCCTTGGCGCTCGGATTCCATGACTTTATAAACGGCACTGCGGTAAACGCAGCTCCTACCCCACCAACGGCAACCGTTGACCAGGTAAGAAATCTGCGGCGACCGGTATCAACTGGCGCATTGCTCATCCAAAAACTCTCCCATGTGGACTCCGCACATTCTTATAGTGTCCCTGTTCCCCATTTTTCCCGTGACAACAGCGGCGGAAGCTGGATTTACAATTGCCACAGAAAACAGGGGAAATTTTAAAGAAAAGATAACAACTTGACAAGAAAGAGCGGTGAGCAATGAAAACAATAAAGAAACAATTTTTTGTCTTTTGTGACGCGTGGTTAGCATTGATGTCGGTAATATTACCAATAAAAAAAGCCTGGCAGTTGCCAGGCTTTTTTGACACTCGAAAGAGTGAGTACCAAAAGCGAATTAACGCTTGGAGTACTGCGGACGCTTACGAGCTTTGTGCAGACCAACTTTCTTACGCTCAACCTTACGGGCATCACGAGTAACAAAGCCAGCTTTACGCAGTTCGGAACGCAGGGTTTCGTCGTACTGCATCAGAGCACGAGTGATACCGTGGCGGATCGCACCAGCTTGACCGGAGATGCCACCACCGTTAACGGTGATGTACAGGTCCAGTTTCTCGGTCATCTCAACCAGTTCCAGCGGCTGACGAACTACCATGCGGGCAGTCGGACGGCCGAAGTACTGCTCCAGGGAGCGCTGGTTGATTACGATCTTGCCGCTACCCGCTTTGATAAATACGCGAGCAGTGGAGCTTTTGCGACGGCCGGTACCGTAGTATTGATTTTCTGCCATGTTGCCAGTTCCCGATTAGATATCCAGTACTTGAGGTTGCTGAGCAGCATGAGCATGCTCGGCGCCTGCGTAAACTTTCAGTTTACGGAACATGGCACGGCCCAGAGGACCTTTCGGCAGCATGCCTTTGACGGCTGCTTCGATTACCATTTCCGGTTTACGCTGAATCAGCTTGTCGAAGCTGATTGACTTGATACCACCCGGGAAACCGGAGTGAGCGTGGTACATTTTGTCGGTAAATTTCTTACCGGTTACGTGTACCTTCTCAGCGTTTACAACGATGATGTAATCACCGGTGTCAACGTGCGGAGTGTACTCAGCTTTGTGCTTACCACGCAGACGAGCAGCGATCTCGGTTGCGATACGACCCAGAGTTTTACCTTCTGCGTCCACAATGTACCAGTCACGTTTTACGGTTTCTGGCTTGGCAACGAAAGTTTTCATTAAGTTAAACCCAATTACCTGTTACAGACCCAATTGCTTATGGGGGCTCTCCCACAAACAACAAACGATGGCCTACCTGTACCCCTTCGAATACAAGTAAAGCTTAAAGTGTTGCTGTCTTATCGACAGCTGTAACGTGGGCCGGGCGATTATAAGTGAAGTTGCCTTAAATATCACCTGCTAATTTCACTGCCATGAAACCAGCAAATGTCGCCCGGCCCTACCTGCCGCAGATGCCCATCCGACTGGCAGGCGCGGTATTGTGACTAAGGAAGGTGCACTCTGGCAAGGTATTCGTGCGATTGCATTTCCTGAAGCCGTGAAAGACAGCGTTGGAATTCGAAATTCAGCAGCCCTTCGCCGTAAAGTTCTGTCATGGGAACCGCCGCCGACATGATGAGTTTGACGTGCCGTTCGTAAAACTCATCGACCATGGCAATGAAGCGACGAGCCGCGTCATCCGTGCCTGTGCCCATTGGCTGCACATTGGCCAGCAGAACGGTATGGAACAGTCTGGCCAGCTCGATATAGTCGTTCTGGGAGCGGGGAGTACAGCAAAGTTGCTCAAACTCCATATAGAGCACCCCTTCCCCCATCCCAAGCGACCTCAGCTGACGATGATTGACCTCGAACGTCCCCTCGCAAGCCGTGTGTCCGCCGGTTAATTGCTGAAAATAGTGGTCAAGATTGGCTTTTGCCTGCAAATCCAGCGGGCAGTGATAAATCTCGGCTTGTTCCAGCGTACGCAGGCGATAGTCGATACCACCATCCACGTTAAGTACCTCGCAATGGCGCTCGATCAGCTCGATAGCAGGCAGAAAACGGGCTCGCTGCAGCCCGTTGCGATAAAGATCATGCGGCGGAATATTTGAAGTGGCGACCAGCACAACACCGTGACCAAACAGCTCCTGAAACAGCGTGCCCAGCAACATGGCATCGGTGATGTCGGAGACAAAAAATTCGTCGAAACAGATGATGTCTGTCTCACTGGCAAGCTTGCTGGCCACCAGCTTGAGGGGATCGGACTGCCCGCTCAGCCCCTGCAGTTCATCGTGAATGCGGTGCATGAAGCGGTGGAAATGGCTGCGCATCTTGCGCGTCCCAGGCAGGCTGTCGAAAAAAGTATCCATCAGCCAGGTCTTGCCTCGGCCCACTCCGCCCCACATATAGATACCGAGGACGGGCTCCGGCGGCTTGGGCTTTTGCAGCCAACCCAGCAGCCCTCGAGATCTGGTCGGAGTCGGGCGCCGTAGCAAATCCTGATACAGTCGCTCCAGCCTGCGAATGGCCATCCCCTGCGCGGGGTCGGCCACAAAGCCGGGGCGCAGCAGATCCTGCTGGTATTTTTGCTGCGGTGTCATCCTTGAGCGCCTCTCCAAGTCCCTGAATCGAGGACAAAATGGTATCACGGCCTCAGGACGCACGGTATAGTGCCATCAAGGCATGGCGGTTATGACGACCGCATAAACCCACTCTGTTTTAGCTGTAACAAGGAGCATCTATGAGTCTGTTAACTGGGATCCTGCTGGCTGTCGCGGCCTTGATTATCGGTATCGTTCTCGGCCGTTTTTCGGTGCGTAGCCGCGATGCTGGCCGTCTGGAACAGGAACTGAAGAAGGCCCACAAGGAGCTCGAGAGTTATCAGGGCCAGATCAACACCCACTTCGCCGACAGCGCCGCCCTGATGGAGCAACTGGCCGAGCAGTATCAGACCCTCTATCGCCACATGGCCGAGCAGAGCAAATTCCTGGCCAAGGCGCAGGAACCGCTGTTCCGCGAATCATTGGTAGAAGAAGCCCCTGCCAATGTGGCAGAAGAACCTGGTGTTCCGCCTCGCGACTATGCTGGCGCCTCTTCCGGACTGCTCAAGCAACCAAACTAGTTCCTCGCGGAACTAATTGGCCAGTCCTGTGGTCTGACCTTGACGATTGCAATGCAACTTTTTCTGGGAGCTGTTTTTCATATGCGTAAACCTCTTTCCATGCTCAGTGTGCTAGCCCTCAGTGTCGGTATCGCCATGTCTGCGGCCCCTGCTCAGGCTGCACTGCCTTCCCTGTTAGGTTCAAATCAGGAGATGCCAAGCCTGGCGCCTGTTCTCGAACAGGTCACCCCGGCGGTGGTCAATATCTCGGTTTCTGGCAAAAAAATTACCCGTCAGCGTCTGCCGGAACAGTTCAAGTTCTTCTTCGGCCCCAACATGCCCGATGAACAGGTGAGCGAGCAGCCGTTCCAGGCGCTCGGCTCCGGTGTCATCGTCGATGCCAAGAAGGGTTACGTGATCACCAACGCCCATGTGGTTCACGAGGCGGACGAGATCAAGGTCAACCTGAAGGATGGTCGTGAGTACGCGGCCAAGAAGATCGGTGAAGACAAGCAGTCCGACATCGCCCTGCTGCAAATCAAGGCCGAGGATCTGGTGCAAATCAAGTTCGCCGACTCCGACGAGCTGCGGGTAGGTGACTATGCGCTGGCCATCGGCAACCCGTTTGGTCTGGGCCAGACCGTCACCTCCGGTATTGTTAGTGCGCTGGGTCGCAGCGGCCTCAACATCGAGAATCTGGAGAACTTCATCCAGACCGATGCGGCCATCAACTCCGGTAACTCCGGCGGTGCCCTGCTCAACCTGCGTGGCGAGCTGATCGGTATCAACACCGCGATTCTGGGCCCGAACGGCGGCAACATCGGCATCGGCTTTGCCATCCCCTCCAACATGGTGCGGGACCTGACCGAGCAGATCGTCAAGTACGGTGAAGTGCGTCGCGGCCAGCTGGGTATTACCGGCACCGAGCTTACCTCCGACATCGCCAAAACCTTCGGCTACAACAAGAAGGATGGTGCCTTCGTCAATCAGGTCATGCCTGATTCGGCGGCCGACAAGGCGGGCATCAAGGCAGGCGATATCATTGTCAGCATCGATGGCAAACCGGTTCGCTCCTTCGGCGAGCTGCGTGCCAAGATCGCCACCATGGGCGCTGGCAAGCAGGTCGAACTGGGGCTGATCCGCGATGGCAAGTCACAAACTGCCAAGGTAACCCTGAAGCAGGCCGATGACAGCGAAGTACGCGCCAGTGCGCTGCATCCGGCACTGGAAGGGGCCAAGCTGAGCACCACTACCGACCCGGTCTCCGGTGTCGCGGTGGCCGATATTGATCCTCGCTCTCCGGCAGCCGCTTCCGGCCTGCAGAAGGGAGACATCATCATCGGGGTCAACCGCCTGCGCATCAACACCCTGGGCGAGCTGACCAAGGCGCTCAAGAACAAGCCTGACGTGCTGGCGCTCAACATCCAGCGTGGCGACTCCTCGCTCTATCTGGTGATCCGCTAACGCTCAAGTTGTTCGCCAACCCCTCCATCACCCGCGGCCTTCACCGCGGGTGATTTTTATCCATCGATAGTGTTATTCTCTGCGCGCAGCCTGTACGGATGAGAATGACATGAAAATCCCCCCTTTAGTCAGTTACTTGGGCAAGTCTGTCGGTTTTGGATTGACCGTCGCGGCGCTGCTGTTGCTGCTGTTTCCCCATTTTCGCGGTGGTGCCCAACTGCCCGGCATCATCACCAATGCCCGTGAACTGAGTTTCTCCTATGCCGCCCATCGGGCAGGCCCTGCCGTCGTCAACATCTACACCCGCAGCTTTGCCCCCAATCAGGGCAATCAGGGGGAACTGCGCCCGCAAGGGCTGGGTTCTGGCGTCATAATGAACCAGCGCGGCTACGTACTGACCAACTACCACGTCATCGCCGATGCCGACCAGATCATCGTCGCGTTGCAGGATGGTCGGGTCTTCAGTGCCGAGCTGGTCGGAACCGATCAGCTCACCGACCTCGCCGTGCTCTACATCGAGTCAGACAACCTGCCGGTGATCCCGCAGGATCCGGAGCGGCTGCCAGAAGTGGGGGATGTGGTGCTCGCCATCGGCAACCCCTACAACGTCGGCCAGACCATCACCCAGGGCATCATCAGTGCGACCGGCCGAACCGGCCTCTCCAGCATGGGGCCCGACAGCAATGGCCGTCAGGATCTACTGCAGACCGATGCCGCCATCAACGAGGGCAACTCGGGCGGGGCGCTGGTCAACGGCCGTGGCGATCTGGTGGGTATCAACACCGCCACCTATCACCTCAACGGCAATCAGGAGAGCTACGGCATCAGCTTCGCCATCCCCTACCGACTGGCAAAACGGATCATGGATGAGCTGATCGCCAACGGCCGGGTGATCCGCGGCTATCTCGGGATCTCCAGCGTCGAGATCAACCCCATAGTCGCGCGGATGATGAACCTCGGCGACCTGCGTGGTCTGGTGGTGGAGAGCCTGGATCCCAACGGCCCGGCGGCCAAAGGAGGTTTGCAGCGAGGGGATGTGCTGCTCAAGATCAACGGAGAGGCCATCAGTGGCGTACGCAGCGCCATGGACAAGATTGTCGAGAGCCGCCCCGGCACCAAGCTGACCATCTCGGTATTCCGCTCCGGCAAGCCGCTGGAAGTGGTGGTCACCATAGAGGAAGACCTGCGCTATCAGCAGAGAACGGCCAGCTCGAGCGCGGCATCGGCCAGCTAGCGTCACTCCTTGTTATGAGAAGGGCGGGAAACCGCCCTTTTCCATATCTGTCCCCTCGGCTACGTCTCTTATCGTGAGATGACTCACAGTTTCCCGCAACGCTTGCCCTGCCCCCGCCCCCCTATTTGTGCGCTACCGATCACACAAAACAGGCCCCAATAAGCACTCTTTTTGCCTTTTCAGTATCCAAACGATCACTTCGGGGCCATTTCCTCAGGAATTTCCGCTTCGAATCGGAAAAACACTGCCTCCTCCACATCGACGCGCAGGCTTAGGGTAACGCCATACCTTCTGCCAGCCTTGGAGAGCAGACATTGCAAACAGAGACTCACGACCAGACCCTGACCCCGAACAGCCCGGAGTTGCTGCGCCAGACCGATCATATCCTCGCGCGCATTTATCCCCTGCTGGCCGAACAGGGCATCATCCCCAACGAGGTGCAACGGCAGATGCTGGCCTCCCATGTCAAAGCCATGGTGTGGCGCTCCTACAGCGGCGAACCCCTGCCAGAAGTTGACCTCAGCCTGTTTGAAGAGATCTCCCCCCTCTCACTGCGTCTCGCCGAACAGGTCGTCAGCTGGCTGGACCAGTTTGCTTATGAGGAGGCACACCTCTTGTCCGTCCATTTTGAAGTCGCCAAAGAAAACGAACTCAGCTCGGTGCAGAACCCGTAACTCAAGGAGAAATCGATATGACAGCCATCAAACTCGTGATTGGAGACCGTCTCGGCAAGGGCCAGAAAGTGGGCGCAGGCGCGGAAGCTGCCGGGGCCAACGTGACCATCATCCCCGGCATGGCCGCTGACATGAAGCTCGGCGACGTGATGAACAAGGAGCAGGCGGATCTCGGCATCTCCTTCTGCGGCAGCGGCGGCGCCGGGGCGATCACCGCCCAGACCAAATACGGCTACAAGTGCCGCTACGGCATGCGCTCTGTTGAAGAGGGCGTCACCGCCATCAACGAAGGGTGCGTGGTGCTGGGCTTCGGTTTCATGGACAAGGAAGAGCTGGGCCAGAAGCTGGTCGAAGCCTTCGCCAAAAAGCACGGACGCGCCTGATGAAAGAGAACTTCACCACCCAGGTCATCGTCAACGGCAAGGGGACGACCCGCCAGCAGGCGTTTGCCTCCGCCCTCAGCCAGGTGCAACCCACACTGCTCAAAAACAACCAGCAGGTACTGCTGCGCATTGAGCCGGTTGATGTACAGGTGCTCAAAGCCGAGGAGTCGGTCCGGGTGGAGAAGTTCCTGTTCTTCTTCCTGCCGCGCCAGCGCCGCGAATACCGCGTCCAGCTGGAGATCAAGGTTCAGGTCACCAGTCTGGATGTCGCCAAGGTGACGTTCACCCAGGTGTGATGCCTGCGCAGGCACAACCCCACAAGAAGGATACGTTAGATGTTTCTAATCATTTTTATCAAGTCACTCATCATTGGCGGCCTGGTTGGCGTCGGGGTGGGGGCCGGCGCGGCGCGGATGTTCCACGCCCCGACCGTACAGGGCATGGGTGCCTTCCGCACCCTGGGCGAACTTAACTCCTGCGAAGGGGATCCCGCTTCCCACTTCTCGTTTGGTCTGGGCTTCTTCTTCAACGCCTGGGCCTCGACCGTGGCGGCAGGCGCCTTCACCCAGGATGTGGATCACCGCATCATCCCGCACTGGGCCACGGCGGCACTGCTGTTCAAGAACCGGGATCTCGCCACCACCCTGCACGACCCGAAAAAGATGGCCATCGCCGGCGGCATCATAGGTGCCATCGTGGTTGCCTTCCTCAACAGCACGGCCGCAGCCGTCCCTGCTGCATTGCAGGTCACTGCGGTCAAGGTGCTGGTACCGGCCGCCAACCTGCTGGTCAACACCGTCATGCCGGTGATCTTCTGGCTCGCTGCCATCGAGGCGGGCAAGAAATCCGGTTTCTGGGCCACCATCTTCGGCGGTCTGGCACAGCTCATCATGGGCAACGCGGTACCGGGCCTGGTGCTCGGCATCTTGATCGGCAAGGGTGTGGAAGAGAGCGGTTGGAACCATGTCACCAAGGTGATGATGGCAGCCATCGTCCTGCTGTTCGTGCTGAGCGGCTTCTTCCGCGGCTTCGACATGAAACTGATTGAATCCTTCCATATGGGCGTCCCCCTGTGGCTGGAAAACGTCCATAACCTGCTGAGCGGCAAATAAGGGGTCACACCATGGATGAGAAACTGAAAAACAACTTCTGGTACGCCGACTGGTCCTTCCCCATCTTCGTCGGCCTGCTCTCGGCCGGGGTCTTTGCCGGTACCCACATGTTCTATCTGTACGGGGTCGGTGCCTTCAACGAGGTAGCCTTCGTCGCCATGCTGAAAGCCGGAATGGACACGGGTGCCTACGGCGCAGTAGCCGCGTTCGGTGCCAGCTTCCTGTTTGCCCGCATCATCGAGGGATCCCTGGTGGGGATCCTGGATATCGGCGGCGCTATCCAGACCGGGGTCGGACTGGGCGTTCCCGCCCTGCTGTTGGGGGCCGGCATCGTCTATCCGGTGGAGAACTTCGGTGCCTCGCTGGCAACCGGCATGGGGATTGGTCTGGCCATCGGCTACGTCATCATTCTGGCGCGCCGCACTCTGGTTTACACCGTGCTGGCCCCGCAGGGGATTGACTGGGGGAATGGTGAAATCGCGACGCTCATCTTCGTGCTGGCCATCAGCAAGGCCGACTACGAGGAGGCGATGGGTCTCTACGACCTGTTTCTGGCACTGATGAACGAAAAAGCAAGCAGGAATCTGCTGGCTTGTCGCGATTTTGCCAGCTTCAAAGCGCTGGCGCGTACCGGTTCATAACATATAACGAGGAGTGACTACTCCTCGTTAAAGCCGGAGGTGAACAGCTCCACCACGGCGGCCAGGGCCTCGACTTCTTCAGGGCCCTCAACCTGTACTTCCACCTGCCGCCCTTGCGCGGAATCCAGCATCAGCAGGCCGATGATGCTGTCAGCATCGGCCTCCACACCATCTTCATTGCGCAGCAGCACGTGGGCATCGAAACCCTGCACCAGCTCGAACAGCATCATGGCTGGTCTGGCATGAATACCCAGCTTGTTTTTCACTTCAACCGAGGCGGAAACAGTCATCGGGTCGTCCTATTGGTCCGTCAGGATTGGGGGGCACTCTTGTCGAGAGTGCGGTGGCGGATCTGCACGTTCTTGCCGAGCGAACGGAATGCACTGGCCAGCCGTTCTGCAATAAAGACCGAGCGGTGCTGACCGCCGGTGCAACCGATGCCGACCGTGAGGTAGCTGCGATTGTTGCGCTCCAGATGGGGCAACCAGGTCGCCAGCATGTTCTCGATCTGCTGGGTAAACAGCATCACGTCAGCCTGCGCCGAGAGGTAGTTGGCGACCGGCTCATCCTTGCCGGTGAAGGGCTTGAGCTCGGGGATCCAGTGCGGGTTGGGCAGGAAGCGGGCATCGAACACGAAGTCGGCATCCTTGGGAATGCCATATTTGAAACCGAACGACTCGAACACCAGCACCAGCTCGTTCTCTTTCTTCCCAAGCACCCGGGTCTTGATGAGCTCGCTCAGGTCGTGAATGCTGAGGGTGGTGGTGTCGATACGCAGGTCAGCGGTCGAGGAGATGGGCGCCAGCAGGTGGGTCTCCTCCCGAATCGCCTCATCCAGCGACAGCTTGTTGCGTGAGAGGGGGTGCAAACGGCGGCTCTCGCCATAGCGCTTGAGCAGGGTGCCGTTGTCTGCGTCGAAGAAGAAGCTGGAGAACTCAACCCGCCCCTCATTGCGCACTTGAGCCAGCAGATTTTCCAGTTTCTCCGGATCGCTCGGCAGGTTGCGCACGTCGATGCTGACCGCCAGCTTGTCATACTGGCTCTCCACCGAGACAATCAGCTGGGGCAACAGATTGACCGGCAGGTTGTCCACACAGTAGTAACCCAGATCTTCCAGCACTCGCAGGGCTACCGTTTTACCGGAGCCCGAACGTCCACTTACCACGATTAACTGCATCTTGTTCCCTCACGCCAAAACGGGTGTCTCATCCTTGGCCTGCTGTCAGGCCGAGGTCATGATCTGATAGAGCTCTTCGTCGCTGGTTGCCTGACGCAACTGGCGGCAAACCGCCTTGTCACCCAGCTTAGAAGCCATCAGAGAAAGGGTCTTGAGATGCTGCTTGCACTCGCTTTCCGGCACCAGCAAGGCAAACAGCAGGTCAACCGGTTGATTGTCGATGGAGTCGAAAGGAATAGGGTCGGCAAAGGTCATCAGGATCGCGGTTGGCGGGAACTCATCGTCAATGCGACCGTGGGGGATCGCAATACCGGCACCGATCCCGGTACTACCCATTTTTTCGCGGGCCAGCAAGCATTCAAAGAGCGCCTGACGGGAGGTGCCAAGGCGTTCGGCGGCCAGCTCGCTGATGATTTCGAGGGCGCGTTTCTTGCTGGTACAAGGGACTGCACTCTTGGTGCAGTCCCGACTCAGTATGTGTTCAAGTTGCATGGTTATTTTTTATTTAACTTATCTTTGTGCTTGATGATCTGCCTGTCCAGCTTGTCGAGCAAGGTGTCTATCGCAGCATACATATCGGCATGTTCAGAGTTGGCAAACACTTCGCCACCGCTGACGTGCAATTTGGCTTCCGCTATCTGGTTCAGTTTTTCCACGCTAAGCACCACATGAACATTGTTGATGTGGTCGAAGTGACGCTCGAGTTTGGCAAATTTGTTATTCACATAATCACGCAGAGCTTCGGTGATCTCGACATGGTGTCCGGTCAGGTTAATTTGCATAACATCATCCTTTTGTTTGCCTAAACCAGGCGTTTGCGCTGATTGGAAGGTGGGATAAACAAGGATTCGCGATACTTAGCGATCGTGCGTCTCGCCACCATAATACCCTGTTCGGCCAGCAAATCCGCGATCTTGCTATCACTTAACGGCTTGGCAGGATTCTCTGCCGTGACCAGCTTCTTGATGAGCGCGCGAATTGCGGTCGATGAGCACTCTCCTCCTCCTTCGGTGTTCACATGGCTGGAGAAAAAAAACTTCAATTCGAAGATACCACGGGGGGTATGCATGTACTTCTGGGTCGTCACCCGGGAGATGGTCGACTCATGCATCTCTACCGCTTCGGCGATGTCATTGAGCACCATCGGCTTCATCGCCTCTTCACCATACTCGAAAAAGCCCTGTTGCTGCTCGACAATGCAACTGGCCACTTTCAGCAGGGTGTCATTGCGACTTTCCAGGCTCTTGATGAACCACTTGGCTTCCTGCAAATGGGAGCGGATAAACTGGGTGTCGGTGCTGCTGCGGGCGTTGCGGGCCATGGCGGCATAGGTCTCGTTGACCCGGATGCGGGGGGCTGAGTCGGGATTGAGCTCGACCACCCACTTGCTGCCCTTCTTGACCACGGAGACGTCGGGGATCACGTACTGGGAGTCGCTCTGGATGATGCCGTTGCCGGGGCGCGGCTCCAGCAGCTGGATCAGATCCAGCACCTCCTTGAGGTCGCTCTCCTTGAGTTTTGTCTTGCGGGCGAGGGTGCGGTAATCCCGGTTGCCGAGCAGCTCCATGTGCTCGAGGATCACCTCCTTGGCCTCGTTGAGCCAGGGGGTCTGCGGGTCATACTGATCCAGCTGGATCAGCAAACACTCCTGCACAGAACGGGCAGCAATACCGACCGGATCGAAGTGCTGCACCCGCTTGAGTACCGCCTCGACCTCATCGAGTTCCACCTCTACATCATCGCTGGTGACGGCAGCCTGGATATCCTCCAGCGCAACGGTCAGATAACCGGATTCGTCGATGGCATCGATGATGGCGAGCGCGATGGCTGCATCCACATCGCTGAACGGTGTTAGTCGCATCTGCCACAACAGATAATCCTGCAGGTTTTCGGTGGTTTCACCCTGATAGACGCTATCTTCCCCATCATGGATGGGGCCCGCGCTCTGGGCGGTGCCGGCAGAGTAAACCTCGTCCCAGGTGGTATCCACCGGCAACTCGTCCGGCATCTGCTCCTGGGCCATGGCATCGCTAGAATCCAGCTGGCTGGCATCGACCGGCGCTTCCGGACTGGTCTCTTGCGCCTCGCTCTCTTCCTGCTCCAGCAGAGGGTTGTTTTCGAGCGCTTGCTGAATTTCCTGCTGAAGTTCCAGAGTGGAGAGCTGGAGCAGACGAATCGCTTGTTGTAATTGCGGCGTCATGGTCAGGGACTGACCGAGACGCAACTGTAATGTCGGCTTCATCTACGTCGGGATATCCTTATGTTCAGCGAGGCACTCGTCAAAGGAAATGAAGGCATGCCCCCTTACTATAGACTGAATTGATCGCCCAAATAGACGCGCTTGACCTGCTCATCGGCAAGGATGTCAGCCGGTGCACCTTCGGCAATCATCTTGCCGTGGCTGACGATATAGGCCTTCTCACATACGTCCAGAGTCTCTCTGACGTTGTGGTCGGTAATCAAGACGCCAAGACCTCTATCTTTCAGATGCTGAATGATCTTCTTGATGTCTATCACAGAAATCGGGTCAACCCCTGCAAAGGGTTCATCCAGCAGAATAAAACGCGGCTCGGCCGCCAGCGCACGGGCGATCTCGACCCGACGGCGCTCACCGCCGGAGAGGCTCTGACCCAGGTTGTCGCGAATGTGGGTGATGTTGAACTCTTCCAGCAGTTGCTGAACCTTGTCCTCACGCTCCTCACGGCTCAACCCCTTGCGGGTCTGCATCACGCCCATCAGGTTGTCGAACACCGACAGGCGACGGAAGATGGAGGCCTCCTGCGGCAGGTAACCGATGCCATTGCGCGCCCGCACATGCATAGGCTGCAGGCTGATGTCCTGATCGTCGATGGTGATGAGACCGGCATCGCGCTGCACCAGCCCCACGATCATGTAGAAGGAGGTGGTCTTGCCCGCCCCGTTGGGGCCGAGCAGGCCGACAATCTGGCCGGTGCCCACTTCAAGGCTGACGTCACTCACCACCATGCGGCGCTTGTAGCTCTTCTGCAGGCCCACTGCTTTTAACACTGCCATGGCTTATTTTCCCTGCTTCTTCTGGTCGGCGGGCTTGTCGAAATTCTCTACCTGATCAGGCAGGAACACGGTTTTGACCCGCTGGCTCGGGCTCTTGCTCTCGGCAATCATCTTCTGTTTGACGATGTCGTAGCGGATCAGATCGCCATTGACCTGGCTATCTTCCTGCTTGAGCTGACCGTTGCCGGTGATGGTCACCAGCCGGTTCTTCAGCTCGTAGCGGATGGTATTGCCGTGGGCATTGACCGGCTTGCCGTTATCCAGGATCTGGAAGAAGGTGGCGGGCTTGCCGTAGGCAGTCATCACCTCGGCTCCTTTCTCGCCGGAACGGGTCACTACCACCTTGTCAGCCTTGATCCGGATGGTGCCCTGATTGATGGTCACGTCCTCTTCGAAGGTGATGCGGTTGTCCTGCATCTCGGCCACCTGTTTGACGGCATCGACGTAGACCTTCTCGGCAAAGTCGGACTCTTTGGCGGTCACCGCACCACACAGCAACAGGGCTGCGAGGACCAGATTAGCGTTTTTCATTGAAATAGATGGCATGGCCTTGATCCAGTAACTCAAAATATTTGCGGTCCAGATGGCCCTTGAGGCCAACCCCTTGGGTCTGGAAATCCCGACCCAGAATGTTCACTTCCCGGTTGCTGCGCACATCCTGTGTCACCAGATCCAGCTCCAGATAGGATGTATCCAGTGTGGAGATGAAAGAGGTAGGTAGCAGACCATCCAGATGCACCTTGTCCCGCAGGATGACGTTGTCGCCGGTGTTGAGCACGCCGGTTTCGGCGGTCACCTTCCACTCGGCGGCACCCTGGTCGTCATACATGTAGACCACCGGCTTGTCGAAGGTAGCCTGCTCGAGGATTTGATAATACTCGGCGTAGGTCGACTCCAGCCGCTCGGTGCGCTTGCCATTGATATCAAAACGGGTGGTCACCAGATCTTTGGCGACAAAATCCGGCTGATAGTTTTCGATTTTGACGGCGCTCTCAGGCACCAGCTCAACCTTGCCCAACTGCCAGGCAACCAGTGCGACCAGAAACAGCAGGGCAAACAACAGGGTCTGTCTGCTCATACCGAGGCCTCGGGCTGATAATCGTCGTGGCCCTGCGCCTGCAAAATGAGGTCACACACCTCGCGCACCGCGCCCATGCCACCGCCAAGCCGGGTCACCATATCGGCACGACTCAGCACCAGCGGATGGGCATCGGCCACCGCGATACCCAGGCCGCAGGCGGCCATCACCGGCAGATCGATGGTGTCATCGCCCATATAGGCGGCCTGTTCAGCAGTCAGCCCCAGCTTGGCCAGCAGCGCTTCGAAGTGAGGCAGCTTTTTATCAGCCCCCTGCACCACATGAGCCACCCCCAGGCTTTTCATCCGATCGCTGACGATACGGGAGTTGCGCCCGGTGATGATGGCGATCTCGATCCCGGCATTGAGCAGTGCTCGCATGCCCGCACCATCGCGGGTGCAGAAGGTTTTCAGCTCTTCGCCGTTGTTTCCCATGTAGATGAGGCCGTTGGAGAGCACCCCGTCCACATCGCACACCAGCAGGCGGATTTGCGCCGCCTTGTCGAACTGGCTGCGCGTCACCGGACCATAGAGGGTCGGTACGTTTTGCATCAAATTACTCCGGCTTTCAGCAGGTCGTGCATGTTGAAGGCGCCGAGCGGGCGTTTCTCTTCATCCACGACCAGTAATCCGTTGATTTTTCTAGTTTCCATCAGCTTGACGGCTTCCGCAGCCATCATCTCTGGACCTACGGTAACACAGTTGGCCGTCATCACACGGCTGATGGGGGTGTGATGGATATCGATCTGCTGGTCAAGAATGCGGCGCAAGTCGCCATCGGTAAAGAGCCCGGCCAGCAGGCCATTGCCATCGACCACTGCCGTCATACCGAGCCCCTTGCGGCTCACTTCCAGCAGCGCCTGGCTGATGGTGGCATCTATCCCCACCCGGGGCAACAGATCGCCACTGTGCATCAGGTCGCCAACCCGCAGCAACAGACGCTTGCCGAGCGACCCGCCCGGGTGAGAGAGGGCGAAGTCATCGGCGGTAAAACCGCGCGCTTCCAGCAGAGCCACTGCCAGGGCATCGCCCATGACTAAGGTTGCCGTGGTGCTGGAAGTGGGTGCCAGACCCAGCGGGCAGGCCTCTTTCTCTACCTTAATGCACAGATGCACGTTGGCCTCTTTGGCCATGGTGGAGGCGGGATTACCGGTCATGCAGATGAGCGGAATGCCGCGGCGCTTGAGTACCGGCAGCAGGGCCAGGATTTCGTCGCTCTCACCGGAGTTGGAGATAGCGATGATAAGGTCGCCACTGGAGATCATCCCCAGATCACCGTGACTCGCTTCTCCCGGATGAAGGAAGAAGGCCGGTGTGCCGGTGCTGGCGAGGGTGGCGGCGATCTTGCTGCCGATATGGCCCGACTTGCCCATGCCGGTGACCACTATCTTGCCACCGCAGCGCAGCACCATTTCGCACGCCTTGTCGAAGGCGTCGTTCAGATACTGATAGAGTCCATCAATGGCTTGCTTTTCTGTGTCCAGCACCGCGCGGGCACTGCGACGAAAATCGAACAGTTCAGACACTTTCTCAGGCTTTACAGACATAAAGACACAGCTCCGGGCCGAAATTAGCTGCGGGATTATAAAAAAGTCTGCCCGGATAAGCGAATCGGATGGCAAGTCCCGCTCTCGATGACGCACTTTGTTACAGAAAACTGTCGTGCAAATGGGCTTGCAGCCTGTTCAATAGTTGTTCCTTGCTGTTGCTTAGACCTAGACTACCCCATAAAATTCGCACCTCATTTACACCGGATGGACAATTGTTTGAACAATGACCTGATCACTATCTCCGATCTGACCTTCAGTCACGGAGATCGGCTGTTGTATGACGGGATCAACCTGACCATTCCTCGTGGCAAGGTGACCGCCGTCATGGGCCCGAGCGGCATCGGTAAAACCACCCTGCTGCGGCTGATCGGTGGCCAGCTCAAGCCGGAGTCCGGTCACATTCTGTTTGACGGGGAAGATATCCCCACCCTCTCCCGCTCGCGCCTCTATGAAGTGCGCAAACGGATGAGCATGCTGTTCCAGAGCGGCGCCCTGTTTACCGGCATGACGGTCTACGACAACGTGGCCTTCCCGCTGCGGGAGCACTCCGGCCTGCCGGAGGAGCTGATCCACACCATCGTCATGATGAAGCTGCAGGCGGTGGGCTTGCGCGGCGCGGCGAAACTGATGCCCTCCGAGCTTTCCGGCGGCATGGCGCGCCGGGCGGCGCTGGCACGGGCAATTGCACTCGATCCTGACCTCATCATGTATGACGAGCCATTCGTCGGGCAGGACCCCATCACCATGGCGGTGCTGGTCAAGCTGATCAAGGAGCTGAACGATGCCCTTGGTATCACCTCCGTCATCGTCACCCACGACGTGAAAGAGGTGCTGAGCATCGCCGATTACGCCTACATCATCGCCAATCGCAAGGTGGTGGCGCACGGCACGCCGGACCAGTTGCGCGAGGAGCACAATCCCGAAGTCGAGCAGTTCCTCAAAGGATTGCCCGATGGTCCTGTTCCGTTTCATTTTCCGGCAGGCGATCTGCTACAGGATCTCTGATGTTGATAAGTCAAATAAGCAAGCTGGGGCGGGTCGGAGTGCGGTTTATCAGCTCCGTCGGTCGCGCCACCATCATGTTGTTCCATGCGCTGGCGGGCAAACCCGAGCCGCGCAAGCACTTCCCGCTGCTTGTCCAGCAGCTCTATGTGGTGGGCGTGCAATCGGTGGCCATCATTCTGGTCTCCGGCCTGTTCATCGGCATGGTGCTCTCGCTGCAGGGTTACAACGTATTGAAGGATTTCGGCGCCGAACAGAGTCTGGGACCGCTGGTCTCCCTCTCCCTGCTGCGGGAGCTGGGCCCTGTGGTCACGGCACTGCTGTTTGCCGGCCGAGCCGGTTCGGCCCTGACCGCTGAAATTGGCCTGATGAAGGCCACCGAGCAGCTTTCAAGCCTCGAGATGATGGCGGTCGACCCGCTGCGCCGGGTGGTCGCCCCCCGCTTCTGGGCTGGCGTCATCAGCATGCCGCTGCTGGCCTTTATGTTCAGCCTGATCGGCATCTTCGGCGGCAAGCTGGTTGGTGTGGACTGGCTCGGCGTGGACGAAGGGGGCTTCTGGTCTGCCATGCAGGCCTCCGTCGACTGGCATGAAGACATCATGCAGGGCGCCATCAAGAGCCTGATTTTCGCCCTGGTGGTCACCTGGATTGCGCTCTTTAACGGCTATGATGCCAAGCCGACCTCGGCCGGGATCAGTCAGGCCACGACCCGAACTGTGGTCCACTCATCCCTCGCCGTGCTCGGCCTGGATTTTATACTCACTGCAGTCATGTTTGGATAAGGTAAAGATGAAGTTCAGCAAAGTAGAATTCCTGGTCGGCACCTTCATGCTGGCTGGCATCGGTGCCATTCTGGCACTGGCCCTGCAAGTGGCCGGTTTGAGCTTCAAACCGGAAGGAGAAACCTATACCCTGCGCGCGCATTTCGATAATATCGGCGGCCTGAAAGTCCGTTCGCCGGTCAAGGTCGGCGGCGTTGTGGTCGGTCGGGTCAGCGACATCGTACTGGACCCGAAAACCCAGGTGCCCGAAGTGACCCTGATGATGCAAAAGAGCGCTGGCGAGTTCGCCGATACCAGCTCCCTCTCCATCCTCACCTCCGGTCTGCTCGGCGAGCAGTACATCGGTCTGGCCCCCGGCTTCAGCGATGAGGAGATGGGCACCGAGATGCTCAAGGATGGCGACCTGATTGAAGACACCAAATCCGCCATCGTACTGGAAGATCTGATTGGCAAGTTCCTCTACAGCCAATCCTCCGACAGCAAATCAGACAGCAAGAAGGAGTAATCATGTTCAAGAAAATCGCCCTGCTGCTGGGCCTGATGACCAGCATGCTCTTTTCCCTGTCTGCCCAGGCCGCAGTCGATGCCACCGATCCCAACGCGCTGGTGGATCAGGCTGCCAAGCAGACCTTTGCCCGCCTGAAAGCCGATCAGGCCCAGGTGAAGAGCAACCCGGATCACCTGCGGGTGATCATCCGCGAAGAGCTGCTGCCCTATGTGGACAACCGCTTCGCCGCCTACAAGGTGCTTGGCAACCAGATTAAAGAGACCACCGAAGCGCAGCGCAATGCCTTCGTCGAGGTGTTCACCGAGTACATGGTGAGCTCCTACGCCGATGCGCTGGCCCATTTTGACAAGCAGACCGTCAAGGTCGAGCCGGGCAAAGCTCCCAGCGGCAATATCACCGCCGTCAACGTCAGCGTGAAAGAGGCCGGCAAGCCGGACATCTTCCTCGAGTTCAAGCTGCGCAAGAACAACAAGACCGGCGAGTGGAAAGCCTTCGACATGGTGGCAGAGGGGATCAGCCTGCTCTCCGCCAAGCAGAGCGAGCTGGGCGGTTTGATCCGCCAGAATGGCATCGATGCAGTGATCGCCCAGTTGCGCGAACACAACGCCAAGCCGCTGGTACTCAAACCATGACCCTCAGCGGTGAGCTGCAGGCGCCACAGGTCAATGACCTGTGGCAACGCCGCGCCGAATGGTGGCAGGACGACCAGCTCGAGCTCGGCGGCGTCACCACCCTCGACTCTGCCGGACTGGCCCTGCTGGTCAAATGGGCCAAAGCCGTATTAGCGCGAGGCGCCACACCGCAACTGGTGGGCGCCTCCAGTGATTTCTATACCCTGGCCAACCTCTACGGGGTGGCCGGGCTGTTTCAGTCAACCCCGCTCACAACTGAGGACGCATAATGCAAGTCTCTGAAATTGAAGCGATACTCCTTGAGGCTCTGCCATTGTCCGAAGTCCATGTCAAAGGGGACGGTAGTCACTACCAAGTGATCGCCGTCGGTGACATGTTTGACGGCATGAGCCGGGTCAAGAAGCAGCAGGCCATCTATGCCCCGCTGATGGACAAGATCGCCAGCAACGCCATTCACGCCCTCTCCATCAAAGCGTTCACTGACGCCGAGTGGAAACGCGAACGTAAATTCCTATTGCCCTCCTGATTTGGTAACGAAGTAAAAATGGACAAATTCAAAATCGATGGTCGTTGTACTCTCAACGGCGAAGTGACCATCTCCGGCGCCAAAAACGCTGCCCTGCCGATCCTGTTCGCGACCCTGCTCTGTGATGAAGAGGTACACCTCTCCAACGTGCCGCGCCTGAAAGATGTGGGCACCACCATCAAGCTGCTGGAGATGCTGGGCGCGACCACCAAGGTCAACGGCAACGTCACCGTGCTGACCGGTGCGGTGAACAACCATGTCGCTCCCTACGAGCTGGTGAAGACCATGCGCGCCTCCATTCTGGCGCTGGGCCCGCTGGCTGCCCGTTTCGGTGCTGCTGATGTCTCCCTGCCCGGCGGCTGCGCCATCGGTGCCCGTCCGGTCAACCTGCACGTCCACGGCCTGGAGCTGATGGGTGCCAAGATCACCATCGAAGATGGTTACATCAAGGCCCGTGTCGATGGCCGCCTGAAAGGCGCTCACATCCTGATGGATATGGTCTCCGTGACCGGTACCGAAAACCTGATGATGGCCGCCACCCTGGCTGATGGCCGCACCGTGATCGAAAACGCCGCACGCGAGCCGGAAGTGGTCGATCTGGCCAACTTCCTCAATACCCTTGGTGCCAAGATCCAGGGCGCGGGCACCGATACCCTGACCATCGACGGTGTCGAGCGTCTGCACGGCGGCAACTACAGTGTGCAGCCTGACCGCATCGAAACCGGTACCTTCCTGGTGGGCGCAGCGGTCACCGGCGGCAAGATCACCTGCCGCAAGACCGACCCGACCCTGCTGGAAGCGGTACTTGTCAAGCTGGAAGAAGCTGGTGCCCTGATTGAGAAGGGTGAAGACTGGATCACCCTCGACATGACTGGCCGCACCCTCAAGCCGGTCACCATCAAGACCGCCCCCTACCCGGCCTTCCCGACCGACATGCAGGCACAGTTCACTGTGCTGAACGCCGTCGCCAAAGGCACCGGCATGGTCACCGAGACCATCTTCGAGAACCGCTTCATGCACGTTCCCGAACTGGTACGGATGGGCGCAGACATCGAACTGCAGGGCAACGTAGCCATCTGCCGTGACACCGAGCAACTCAAGGGTGCCCAGGTAATGGCGACCGATCTGCGCGCCTCCGCCAGTCTGGTGCTGGCCGGCTTCGTCGCCGAAGGCTCCACCATCGTCGACCGTATCTATCACATCGACCGTGGCTATGAAGATATCGAGCAGAAGCTGCAGGGTCTGGGTGGCCGCATCGAGCGTATCAAGGGCTGATAGCCCCCTGATCGCTGGCCGATAAAAAGGCCCCCTCGCGTTGGCGAGGGGGCCTTTTTCATGGTTTCGGTTCAGTTGAAACCGGGATCAGTGGCCCGCCAGCTTCATATTCTCTACCAGCACCGAGCCGGTCTTGAGACTGGAGCGCTCATCCTCGTCACGACCTACCGCCACGATATGGCTGAACATCTCGGCCAGATTGCCGGCGATGGTGATCTCCTCGACCGGATAGGCTATTTCGCCATTCTCGACCCAGAAACCGGCAGCGCCGCGGGAGTAGTCACCATTGACGATATTGACCCCCTGCCCCATCAGCTCGGTCACCAGCAGGCCGGTGCCCATCTCTTTCAGCATGCCCGGAAAATCCTGGCCGGTATTGGAGACCTGCCAGTTGTGGATGCCACCGGCGTGCCCCGTAGTGGTCAGCCCCAGCTTGCGCGCAGAGTAAGAGGTCAGCAGCCAGCTCATCAGCTCGCCGTTACGGATGATATCCATGTCGCGGGTACGCACCCCTTCGCCATCAAACGGGGTACTGGCGAGCCCGCCAAGCAGGTGGGGGAACTCCTGAATGGTGAGCCACTCGGGCAGGATCTGCTTGCCCAATTTGTCGAGCAGGAAGCTCGACTTGCGATAGAGGTTGCCGCCGCTGATGGCCATTACCAGATGGCCCCACAGACCGGAGGCTGTGTCAGGGTGGAACAGCACCGGCGCATGACGGGTAGAGATCTTGCGGGCGCCGAGGCGGGAGACGGTACGCTCCACTGCCTCATCGGCGATGCGCTGCGGGCTCCAGAGCCCGTCGAGGGTACGGCTGGAGGAGTAGCCGTAATCACGCTGCATGTCGCCATCCTGCTCGCCGATCAGCACGCAGCTCAGGGAGTTGCGCGACGCCGCATAACCTTTGACGAAGCCATGGCTGTTGCCATAGACCTTGATGCCGAGATGGCTGGAGAAACCGGCACCGTCGGAGTGCTTGATGCGGGCATCGCGACCAAGCGCCAGCCGTTCGCACTCGATGGCCAGTTCGATACCGCGCTGGGGATCCAGTTCGATTTGGTGGCACAGTTGTAGATCGGGGGCATCCCAGGCCAGCAGCTCGGCGTCCGCCAGACCGGCGCAATCATCGGCCGAGGTGTGGCGGGCAATCTCGATGGCCGCTTCAACGGCGGCGCGAATGGCGGGTTTGCTCAGATCGGTGGTCGAGGAGGATCCCTTGCAACCATCGCGATAGACAGCGATGCCGAGGGCGCCATCTTTATTGAATTCAATGCTTTCCAGTTCACAACCCCGGGTGTTCACCGACAACCCGGTCTGCTTGCTGATGGAGACTTCGGCCAGCGAGGCGCCCAGTCCTTTGGCTATCTCCAGGGCTTCGGCAACCACGGCCTCGAGATGGGCTTGATCCTGGCGGATTTGGTCTTGCTGATCCATAACTCACATCTGTATGAAAGAAGGAAAGGGGGGGTAAGCATATCAGACCCCTGCGCCCAGCGGGAGAAGCTGGTAACATATCCGCCAAACGTGAATGACAGGAATCAAGAGACCGATGAGTCAATATCAAGACGACAACGAGTTCGAAGACTGGGGCCCCAGCAAGAGCCAGCTCAAGCGCGATGCCGAAGCATTGCAGAAAATGGGGGAAGAGATCGTCTCCCTCAGCCACAGCGAGCTGGAAAAAATCCCGTTGGATGAAGAGCTTGCAGAAGCTGTCGAGCTGGGTCGCAAACTCAAGCCGAAGAAGGATGAGTCCTTCCGTCGCCATCTGCAGTTCATCGGCCGCCTGATGCGCAGCCGCGATATCGAGCCGATTGCCGAAGCGCTCTCCATCATCAAGAACCGTCACTCCACCGTGAATGCACGCCTGCATCGCCTGGAGCAGTGGCGCGAGCGCCTGATCACCGAAGGTGACAGCGCCCTCAACGAGCTGATGTCCCAGTTCCACGAGCTGGATCGCCAGAAGCTGCGCCAGCTGATCCGCTCCGCCAACAAGGAGCGGGAACTGAACAAGCCGCCAGTCGCCTACCGCGAGATGTACCAGTATCTGCGCGGCGAGATCGAAGACCTGCTGTGATCCCCGAAACACGCCTCCCCTTGCGGAGGCGTGTTTCTATTGATGCCTTTTCCTCTCCCCATACCCCGCCATCCCTGCTCGTTTAATATATCCACCACTTTGCTACCCCAGCCATAACGGCCCATCTAAACAACCCCGTTAAATCGCCGCTTCAGAGCAGGCCAAAAAAGACACGTTAACAATTTGGTATCATTTTGTTTGACATATTGAACGGCCTTGGCAGACTGAAGAGAGGATCCATGCCGTCGCTGCCCAGGCTGACCAACGATTCTGTCACTCGGCCCGACGCGGGATCCCATGACCATGCCTTGAGGCATGCCCTTGCTCTGCCGGTTTGCAAGGGCCTGCCCAAGGCGCAGGATGAGACTTCAACGCCAAGGATAATCAAGGTGCCCTATGCCAAATCCCCAGCCTCCCACCACCCGTAAACCTGTCGTGCTGATGACCATGGGCGCCCAGCCCCGCAACGGCCACGCCTATCAGGTGATGACCCACAAATACATCATGCCGCTGGTGGAGATAAGCGGCTGCGTCCCGCTGCTGGTACCCACCTGCTGCGGCACCGCCGATCTGGAGCAGTATCTGGATCTCGCCGATGGGGTCTATCTGAGCGGCGCCGGCTCCAACATCGATCCGGCCCTCTACGGCCAGGAGAACCTCACGCCGGAGAAACAGCAGGACAGGGATCGCGACCTGTTCGACCTGCCCCTCATCAAGGGGGCGCTCGCCCGTGGCTTGCCGATCCTCGGGATCTGCCGCGGCATGCAGGAGATCAACGTAGCGCTGGGGGGAGACATCCATCAGAAGGTCTACAGCGAACCGGGTTATGACGATCACCGGGAGGATGCCGACGATCCGGTCGACGAGCAGTATGGGCCAAGCCATCAGATAAAACTGCTGCCCGGTAGCTGGTTTGCCGAACTGATGGGGGAAGAACAGATTCCGGTCAACTCCCTGCATGGACAGGGCATCAACCGGTTGGGGAAGGGTCTGGAGCCGTTGGCCCACGCAGAAGATGGGCTGATCGAGGCACTTCATGCTCCCGCACTGTCACCCTTTTTGCTGGCAGTGCAGTGGCATCCGGAGTGGAAAGCCAATGAAAACCCCCACTCCATCAAGATCTTTCAAGCCTTTGGCGATGCTTGCCGTCAGCGTTGTGCATTGATGGCGGCTAGTTAATCCCTCATCGATTCAGTCGCCAAACCCGCGCGCCTTGAGCTTGGGCAGTCCGCCCCGCTCGGGGCGCAAGGTGCGGCAGATATCCATCCCCTTGAGCCCGCGCTGGATATGGTCAGGCGAATGGCCAAACACCATGCCGTTGCTGCGGTAGAGGTTGTTGTCATCCAGCTCGAACTTCTCGCCGCCGATCAGCAGCTGCTCGCGGCCATTGACCGTGTCGCCCCGCTTGATGGGCACCTTCATATCGCTCAGCACCTCACCGGTGGCACACCCCTCGCGCCAGCGCGCCTCGCTGGAGAAGGGGGTAATGGCTATTTCACGCCAGGAGCCATCCCGGAATTCGACCCGATACTTCTCGGCCAGCAGGTCGCAGCCCGCCAATGGCAACAGGGCCATCAAACAGATGATTTTCTTTGAAAATTTCACTCAATCGCACTCCTTTGCCCGGTTCTGCACAGGATAAATAAATTGCCGCCCCAACGCACCATTTCCCCGCGCCGCAGCAGCTATGCTGGAAATAAAACCACAATAAGGTGCTGCTATGGCTGGCGAAAACCTCACCGCGCTACCGACGCTGATCTGGATTGGCGAACACCCGTTCTGGACCCTGCTCACTCTCTCCCTGATGCTGATCCACTTCTGGCGCCGTCCGGGACAGCGACGGGAGCTGCTCTCCGAGCTCAGTTTCGTGATGATAAGCGCGGTGGTGATCCTGCTGATCCAGCTGGAAGGGGGCTGGTTCAAACTGCCGCTGCCCCATCAATTGCTGATCGAGATCTCCACCCTGCTGGCTGGCCTGATACTGGTCAAGATATGGGGGATCCTGCTGTTCGAATTTCTGCTCCCCCTCTGCCATGTGCGGATCCCGCGGATCATCGCCGATATCGTCATCACCATCGGCTATATCGGCTGGGGTCTGTTTCGCCTCTACGCCTCCGGCATGGCTCTCGGGGAGATAGTCACCACCTCGGCGGTGATCACCGCGGTCATCGCCTTCGCCATGCAGGACACCCTTGGCAACCTGCTGGCCGGGGTCTCCATTCAGCTCGACAACTCCATCGCCATCGGTGACTGGCTGCAAGTCGACACCACCCAGGGCCGGGTGGTGGAGATCAACTGGCGTGCCACCACCATCGAGACCCGCAACTGGGAGACAGTCGTCATCCCCAACAGCCACCTGCTTAAACAGCGCTTCACCGTTCTCGGGCGCCGTCGTGGCGAACCCTTGCAGTGGCGGCGCTGGGTCTGGTTCGATCTGACCCTGGATACCTTGCCGACCCAGATCATCGCGCTGATCGAGAAATCCCTGCGGGAGACCAAGCTCCCCTGCGTCGCCAAGCATCCGCAACCGGACTGCCTGCTAATGAACGTCGAAGGGGGCATCGCCCGCTATGCGGTGCGCTACTGGCTGACCGACCTGGCTCGCGACGATCCGACCGACTCCATGGTGCGCAGCCTGATCGATGCCGCCCTGCGCCGCAACGATCGCCGCCTCACCCCGCCGATCTTCAACGTCTTTATGGCCAAGGAGAAGCAGCATCTGGATGCCCGCCACAAGCGCCACACCGCCGAACGAACCGATACCCTGCGCAAGCTGCCGCTGTTTGCCATGTTGCAGGAGAACGAGCTGCTCCAGCTGGCCGATCAGGTGAAGTTCGCCCCCTTCGTCAGCGGCGACATCATGCTGGAGCAGGGAGATGTCTCCAACTGGCTGTTCGTGCTGGTCAAAGGGGAAGCCGAGATGGTGGTCAATGTCGAAGGGCGGGAGCTGAAGCTTGGTACGCTCAACGCGGGAGACTTCTTTGGCGAACTGAGCCTGCTCACCGGCGAACCCAGCTCCTTCACGGTGCGGGCGGTGGCCACCGTCGAAACCTATCGCATCAATCAGGCAATGTTTCAGGAGTTGGTGATGCAGCGCGAGGCGCTGGTTGAGCCCCTCTACCGGGTGCTGAGCGACCGCCAGCAGGAGCAGCGGGCCCTGCTGGAGCGGGAAGCGGAAGCCATGAAACAGCCACCACAACAGCTTGATCTGCTTGATAAGCTGATGAAGCTGTTCAGCGGAAGATGACGTAGCATGGCATCGTATTGAGGACGTGAAGAGAGAACCACAGCCATGTTACTGACCACCCTGGCCCTTACCGCCAGCCTGCAATTTGATTGTCCCGCCACTATCGAGACTCGCCAGCAGCTGCTGACCCCGCAGCAGGGCTGGCAGGCGTTCACTCGCAATGACGATGGCAAACCGGACGAAACCCTCAGCCACCGGCTCGATAATCTGGCCCTGCTCGACGGAGATCCTGCCGAGCTGGCCCAACTCAAACCGGATAATGGCGACAGCGACGAGATCCACTACTGGAGTCAGCTCGATAGCAGCCTGCGCCCGCTCTATCTGGTCTGCCGCTATCAGAACAGCGCCATCACCCTGCAGCAGCCGCTACCCGTCGGCATCAGTTACTGCCGCGTCAACCAGCGCGATCGCTACACCCTGCTCGGGCTGGTTTGTCGCAAATAGCGGGCGTAACCCCTTGCCATATATCGCTATTCGATGACAGCCATTACCGCCTGAGCCGGGCCACCCGCCAGCGCCATCAGAGCAGCAGCTCGGCCAGCTCCTCCAGAGCCGTCAGCTCCACGTCCGGCAACAGTTGCAGCTGTTGCCACGGTTGCTGCCGTTCGTTGAGCCAGGCGGCGCGAAAGCCGTGCAAACGGGCCCCCAGCACATCGGTCTCGGGATGATCCCCCACATGGAGGATCCGCTCCGCTGGCTGCTTGAGGGCGCTGCGGGTCTGCTCAAACATATCCGGTGCCGGTTTCATTCTGGCGCCCGCCCCCGCCTTGCAGACCAGCGTGAAGTAGCGATCCAGCCCTGCCTGCGCCAGATCCAGATTGCCGTTGGTGATGACCACCAGCGGATAGCGTTCGGCCAGTCTGGCCAGCAGCAGATGAGTGGACTCGCTCACCTCGATCTTCGAGCGCTCTGCCAGAAACGCAGCAAACACCTGCTCCGCCTCGCGGCTGGCCTGCTGGTCGGCCATCCCCCCCTCGACCATGGCAGCGCGGATGGTCTGCTGGCGCGCCAGACTGACATCGTGGCGCAGCTCGGGGGAACCATTCAGCACACTGCGCTTGAGTTCCAGCCAGCGCGGTTTGTCGAGCATGGCGGTGGCCAGATATTCGCTGCGCAGATGGTTCAGCATCCACTGCTCGGCCCGCACGATGGCGGGGCCGTTGTCATAGAGGGTGTCATCGAGGTCAAACGAGATGGCAGCAACCGGCTGCCAGCGGCGATAGAAGTGCATGGACTCTCCTCTGCAACGGGGCTCAGGGCCCGTTATTCATCGTCCTGCGCATCCGGGTCACGCTTGGCCCTGGGGTGGGCGCTGTCGTAAACCTTGGCCAGATGCTGGAAGTCGAGGTGGGTATAGATCTGGGTGGTGGAGAGGTCGGCATGTCCCAGCAGCTCCTGTACCGCCCGCAGATCGCCGGAGGACTCCAGCATATGGGTGGCGAAGCTGTGGCGCAGCTTGTGGGGATGGACGTGGGCGTTGAGCGCCTGCTTGTTGCCCCAGCCATCGAGGCGGGCCTGCACCGAGCGGGCCGACAGCCGCTGCTTGCGGCTGG
>NZ_JRJY01000103.1:134134-145457 GCF_000801015.1 Aeromonas sp. ZOR0001
CTCTCATCCCCGGCCAGCTGCGGGCGCACCTTGAGCCACTTCTGCAGCCACTCGACCGCCATCCGGCCGATGGGCAGCACCCGCTCCCGCGAGCCCTTGCCGGTCACCTTGAGCTGGCGGTCGTCGAGCTTCAGATCCACCAGATTGATCCCCACCAGCTCGGCCAGACGAAGCCCTGAGGAGTACATCAGCTCCATGATGGCGCGATCCCGCACCGCCAGCGGATCCTGCTCGTCGGTGATGTTGAGCAGCTGGTGCATCTCGTCCACATCGAGGTTTTTCGGCAGCGGCCGCCCCTGTTTGGGGGTGACGATGCCACGGGCCGGATTGGCGGTCAGCCGCCCCTGCCGCACCTGCCAGTCGCAAAAGCTGCGCAGGGCCGAGACCTTGGTGGAAAGGGAACGAGGAGCAAGGCCCGCCTTGTGCATCCGGGTCACCAGAGTGCGCACCTGACTCGCCTCGAGCCGACCCCAGTCAGCGAGCCCGAGGGCCACCAGCTCGGCGGTCATCGCCTCCAGATGGGCTTGATAGTTATTGCGGGTATGAGGGCTGAGCTGACGCTCGACCCTCAGGTATTCGATAAAGGCCGCCAGCTCGTCCGCCAGTGCCGCAGGCAGTGGCGGTGCGACGACGGGAGCTTTGGCGGGCGCCCTGGCCGGTGTTCTAGCCATGAGTCAACTCGGGCAGACGCAGTTGCAGCAGGCGCCCCAGTTGGCCCAGCAGCAGGGTGTCGTTGTGGGGAGTAAAGTGGCCGGGATCCGAGCTGGCGAAGGCCAGCACGCCGAGATCGCCGAGCCGCATCAGGGCCACCGAGTTGACCAGCACATCGTGGCCAAACAGCGCCTGCTTCTCGCTCTGGCTCAGGCGGCCAAAGTAGTAATCCTGCCCCGGCAGACGCTGACCCAGCAGGGATTCGAGCTGCTTGCCCTGTGCCAGAAAGCGCTGCTCGGGCCCGCTCAGGGTAAACTTCTTGGGGTTGAGCCAGAGTCGCAACCCGGTCAGGCGCAGCCGCTGGACAAAGGCCTTGCCCATCACGGCACTCACTTCGAACAGGGTCTGGCAACCGTACAGCTCGCCGTAGAGATCGGCATAGACCCGGAAGATCCGTTCGTTCTCGCTGGCGATCCCCATCAATTCGGTGATCTCCTGCTCCAGCTGTTCGATCCGCTCGCGCTGACGCTCCAGCTGGCGCTCGACCAGCGAGACCGACCCTTTGCGTTCATGGGGAATGCGGATCCGGTCCAGCACGGCGGCATGGCGTTGGAAAAACTCGGGATAACGGGCCAGGTACTCCAGCACAGTGGCTTCATCCACCGATTGCTCCTGCCGTTTGAGTTCGCTCATAAATTGGTTGATCCATCAGAGAAATGGGGCTCGCTGCCCCGACATCATGGGCAAAGGGGGCCAACGCCCCCCGTACCTGAACCTTTATCGGCTAAACCTCTATCTGGCCGTCAAACACATGCTCGGCGGGACCTGTCATATAGACCGGCTGGCCCGGCCCCTTCCAGGCGATGGTCAGCTTGCCGCCCGGCAGACTGACGGTGACCCGCTCCTTGAGCTTGCCCTGACTGATGCCAATCACCGCCGCCGCACAGGCACCGGTGCCGCAGGCCAGGGTCTCGCCACAGCCCCGCTCGAATACACGCAGCTTGATCTCGGTGGCATTGACCATCTCCATGAATCCAACGTTGACCCGCTCAGGGAAACGCTCGTGGCGCTCCATGATGGCACCGAGCGTCTCGACCGGTGCATCGGCGACCGAAGGCACCTCGATGACGCAGTGGGGATTGCCCATGGAGACCACGCCACACATCACGGTATGCTCCTGCGCCCGCAACAGATAGGTTTTCTCTGCCTTCTGGGCCCGGAACGGGATCTTGCCCGGCTCAAACTGGGGAACCCCCATGTTGACCGTGACCTGATTCTCCCCCTCCAGCTGCAACACGATGCGACCCCGGGCGGTACTGACCGCGACGCGATCCCGGTTGATCAGCCCCTTGAGACGCACGAAACGGGCAAAACAGCGGGCACCATTGCCACACTGCTCCACTTCGCTGCCATCGGCATTGAAAATGCGATAGTGAAAGTCGAGTTCAGGGTCATAGGGCGGCTCCACCAGCAGCAGCTGGTCAAAGCCGATCCCGAAGTGGCGATCTGCCAGCTTCTTGATGACGTCATTGCTGAAAAATACCTTCTGGGTGACGCCATCCACCACCATGAAGTCGTTGCCCAAGCCATGCATCTTGGAAAAATCTATCAACATCGTGCATTCCTGTGCTGTTAGGGCTGTAAAATTCTGTCATCTCTATCTACTGCATCAGGGCAGCAGGTGCTCACCGCGCCAGAGATCGGCCAACTGCTCACGCTCGCGAATCAGGTGCGCCTCGGCACCATCCACCAGCACTTCGGCTGCGCGCGGACGGGTGTTGTAGTTGGATGACATGGTAAAGCCGTAGGCTCCGGCCGAACGCACTGCCAGCAGGGAGCCCTCGGCAATGGCCAGGGTGCGCTCCTTGCCGAGGAAGTCGCCGGTCTCGCACACCGGGCCCACCACGTCATAGATCGCGGGAGCATGGCCGGCACGACTATCCACTTCGATGATGTTCATCCAGGCGCCGTAGAGCGAGGGGCGCAGCATGTCGTTCATGCCGGCATCGATCAGCGCGAAGTTGCGGGTCTCGCCCGGCTTGAGGTACTCGACCCGGGTCAGCAGCACGCCGGCATTGGCGACGATGGCACGGCCCGGCTCGAACAGCAGGGTCAGATCCCGGCCCGCCAGCTTCTGCTTGAGCGCTTCGGCATACTCGGTCGGATGGGGTGGCTGCTCGGAACCGTAGTTGACCCCAAGGCCACCACCCACATCCAGATGATGGATATGAATCCCTTCTGCAGCCAGACCGTCGATCAGCCGCAGCAGCTTGTCAGCCGCTTCCATAAAGGGATTCAATTCAGTGAGTTGCGAGCCTATATGGCAATCGACCCCGACGATCTCGATGTTCGCCATCGCGGCCGCCTTGTGATAGATGGCTGGCGCCAGCTCGATGGGAATGCCGAACTTGTTCTGCTTGAGGCCAGTGGAGATATAGGGGTGAGTACCGGCATCGATATCCGGATTGACCCGCACCGAGACGCGAGCCTTCTTGCCCATGCTGCCCGCCACCCGATTGAGGCGCTCCAGCTCGGCTTCCGACTCCAGATTGAAGCAGAGGATCTCTTTATCCAGCGCCAGGCGCATCTCCGCTTCGCTCTTTGCTACACCGGAGAAGACCACCTTGGCCGGATCACCGCCCGCCGCCAGTACCCGCGACAGCTCGCCACCGGAGACGATGTCAAACCCCGAGCCCAGTCGGGCCAGCAGGTTGAGCAGCGCCAGATTGGAGTTGGCCTTCACCGCATAGCAGATCAGATGGGGAATATCGCCCGCGGCCTTGTCAAAGGCGTGCCAGTGGCGCTCGAGGGTCGCACGGGAGTAGACATAAAGCGGGGTACCGTACTGCTCGGCAAGCTGTTGCAGCGAGGTTTGCTCGGCCTGAAGCTGGCCGTCGGCATCGTAGTTAAAGTGATCCAAGGGGGCGGTTCCTTCCTAGAATGGGTGCGGCATTAGTGCGGCGCGGCCTCGGTGGCAGCCTCGGAGGTCGCAGGCGGTACTGCTTGCGGTGTACTCTGGCTCTGTGGCTGCTCGGGGGGCGGCATATAGAGCGGCCCCTTCAGACCGCACGCGGCCAACCCGAGGGACAGAAGAGTGGCAAGCAGACACTTGGTGAACTGGGTGATCATAATGGTTCGCTGCGAAAAAATTTTTGGCCCTCTATAATCGCACTCACATTGTTAAAAGCAACAGGATAAACCGATGAAGGATCACGAGTATCACGCCCTGACCGACGCCTTTTTCCAATATGTGGAAGACACGCTCGACGAGGGGTATCCGGATATCGACTGCGAACGCAGCGGCGGCGTATTGACCCTCTCTTTCGAGAACAAGACCAAGGTCATCATCAACAAGCAGGAGCCACTGCACCAGATTTGGGTCGCCACCCGCGAGAACGGCTTCCACTTCGAACTGCAGGGTGACACCTGGATCGACAACCGCTTCGGCCACGAACTCAAGGCGCTGCTGAGCCAATCCTGCACCGCCCAGGCGGGCGAAGATGTGGTGTTCCCATGATCGACCTGCACCCGCAGGGCGCCCGTCATGCGGTGATCTGGCTACACGGGCTGGGTGATTCCGGCGCCGGTCTCGCCCCGCTGGTGGATGCGCTGGATCTGCCCGCCGAGCTACCGGTGCGTCACCTGTTGCCGGATGCCCCCGAGCGCCCCATCACCATCAACATGGGCTACAAGATGCGCGGCTGGTACGATATCAAGAGCTTCGAGGATCCCGCCGAGCGGGCCGTGGAGTCCCATGTCCGTGACTCGGCCGACCAGATTGCCGCATTGCTCGACCAGCTGTTGGCCGACGGGTTTGCCCCCGAGCATATCGTGCTGGCGGGCTTCTCTCAGGGCGGGGTAATTGCCTCCTTCACCGCGCTGCGCTATCAGGCAACGCTGGCTGGCCTGCTCTGCATGTCCACTTATCTAGCGGCCCCCGACAAATTGCTCGGCGAGATGAGCGAGGCTGCTCGCACCCTGCCCATCTGCTACATGCACGGCATCTATGACGATGTGGTGAGCCTGTCGCTCGGTTGGGATGCCAAGAACCGGCTTGAAGCTGCCGGGCTCGCCCCCGAGTGGCACGAGTACCCGATGCGCCACGAGATCTGCCGTCCGCAGCTCGGTGACATTCGCAGCTGGCTGCTGGCCCGCCTCGGCGCGTGAGCCCTTCCGGCAAAGCAAACGACCTGCATCTGCAGGCCGTTTTTTATGGCGATACCAACTGACGGGTCAGCCCACTTCTCGAGCGGGCGGCACCTGTTCGCGCAGAGTGCCCTGACTGCGATAGGGGATCACATCCAGCTCACCATTCACTTGTACTATCTCGTAGTACTGCGGCAGGTTGAAGTTGATGAACTGCCCATCATCGCTGAACCGCTCGTGATTGGAGGTGTAGAAGCGGTTGACCCCCGCCACCAGCTCATCCTTGTTTCCGGCAAAGTGCTGGTAGATCTCCACCCGGTTCGCCTCATCGAGGATATAGATGTTGGTGCCCGCATCCCGGGTATCGAAGAAGAACTGCACCAACCCTTCGCTGGCGTAGGCATCGACGATGCTCGGCAGATGCTGGCTGTGGGTCTTGTCGAGCCGCAGCGGCAGGTGATCCAGCTTGTTGTGGGAGATGTGACGGTAAAAATCGATGGCGTTTTCCAGCTTCTTCACCGACACCCCGCGCCGCTCGAAGAAGATGCCGTACTTCTCGCGGCCAAGGGCCATGGTCTTGACCAACTGCTGCTTGTCGCGGGCAAGGCGCAGATCGATACACTCCGCCACCAGCGTCTGGAAACGGGAGCGCACCAGAGAACGGAAGTGCTGGCTGTAGCAGAACACCTCGATCATCTCGGGGGCGGCGGCATCCTGATGCATCTTGCCGAGGATGGTGGTGAGGGCATCGACCACAGCTTCATCCCCCTGGAAGTGCAGGGTACGGATCTCGCTCCAGGAGTTGCGATAGACCAGATCCACCGAGCCGACCAGACACTCCTGATTGCGACCAAACGAGAAGACATCCACGGTGTTAGCGTCAAATTCGATCACCTGACCGACCCAATGGCTGGTCGGGTCCATCTCCAGATTGAGGAAGATGGAGAGCTGACGGATCTCGCACGGCCGACTGAGGGCCAGGTTGGTGGCCAGCGGGTACTTCTCGGGGAAGCAGCCGGAGAGATCGCGGCAGAACTGGTGCAGATTGTCGATGTGCAGATCCGAGCCCTGATTAAACAGGTGCACCCGCGACTGGGGGGTCAGCAGATCGTTGAAGTAGGCCCAGGAGACCAGCTTGCTGATGTAACCGTTGAACTCCAGCGGCGCGCGGCCAATGATGTCCACCGGCTCCAGCGAATGTTTGTAGAGATACCAGCCGGCGCGATTGAGGCGACCGTGGGGCACCTGCACGAAGCTGAGGTCCGGCTCGCTCAGATCCGGCGCGATCTTGAGGTTCACCCGCTGCACCTTGCCCGGCAGGCTCTCGAACGCGGCGTAGAGCTTTCGCGACAAAATGCCGATATCTTCCGGGTTGATCGACTCGCTGATGTTGTTGCGGCGGGCGAACTGGATCAGGTTGCGGTAGCTCTGCATCAGGGCTTCCAGCAGCTCGGCGTGGGCGATCTTCACCTCTTCGATCTTCCACTCGTGGCGATGATCGAGTTGATAGAGTTTGTCCTGACTCCAGCCCCAGTAGGAGACCAGCTGGCTCATCTGCTCGCGACGCCACTCGGGGGAGTGATCATCCTTGGGATGGCTGAGGCCATCGCACACTTTGAGGTAGAAGCAGCGGCGCACCAGATCGAGCCGCGCCATGTCGCCGATGGACTTGAGGTAGTTGGTCACCTTGTCCAGCATCAGACAGTAGTTGTCGAGCCGGTAGTGCATCCCCTCGTTGTGCTGGAACCAGTCGCGGCCAATCATCGAGAGCAGGCGAGTATTGGGGTACTCGTGGGAGTAGGCTTCCATCAGCACCGACTTGAGCACCGCCTTGTAGGGGGAGTCGATCCCCTTGTAGAGCTGCCACAGGGCGGAGCCGAAATACTCTTCGGCCGGAATACGGTCAAAACTGCCGAGATCGAGCCAGTCGTCCTGCTTGAGCTTGCCGCTCTCGAACAGCTCGTTCACATACTCATCGTAGTGATCATCACATTCGGTGGGCACCAGATACCAGATCAAGCGTTTGCCCGCGATACGCATGGCACTGCGGTAGAACTCGTCGAGCAGCAGCAAGTGCTGGGCACTGCCGCAGCTCTCCCCCTGCATCTGGGCATCGTTGGTCTGGCGGAACTTGTCTTCGGGGATCAGGAAGAAGTTGAGATCGACCCCGCGCTGTTCGGCCCACTTGGAGAGTTGCTGGCATTTCAGCTCCAGCAGATCGAGCCGCTCCTGCGACAAACCGGCCACGTGGCAGACCCAGATATCGAGATCGGAGTGACAGCATTGACCGATGGAGGAGGTGCTGCCCATGGAGTAGAGCCCCTGAATGGCTCGATCATGGGTTGCCAGACCGCTCTGACAGTTGGCGTTGCGGCAGAGGTCATCGATAAAGGCTTGCTGCTCGGCGGTGGCGCTGAAGCTCCAGATGCCATGAGGGACATCACCGGAGACATAACCGGGCAGCAGGGGATGATTGAAGTGCAGCATGACAGGCAGCAGTTGGAATACCTGCTGCCCATAGCGACTCATGAGGCCTAACGCCCGTTGCGTCTTGAGACGGGTAATGTCGTCATAACGCGCAACCAGCGTATCGATGTGTTCCTGCAATGCCCTGCCTATCACCTAAGTGAAAATGACGCACCAAAAGGGGGATACGTCAAAAAAGTGTGATCATGTTAACAATGCAAACAGCGGTGGTAAACAAGCCTTCAGCTAAACGCCAGATTATTTCTGGTATGACCACATCAAGTATCAGGGGAAATCATTAAATTCCAATACATTCAATGAATTAATCAACACCTCTTGCTTAATGAAAATCATTTTCAGCATGCATTTTTGAGCTTGGCCCCGCTTTTGCCGGCTCCGCCATGAAAGCCCGGGCAAAGGGTGGTAATATCGATTTCTTTCTAAAAATGAAACAACTGATTGATATGGCAGCCCGAACCCTGAAAATTGCCACTCGCAAGAGCCCGCTGGCCCTGTGGCAGGCCAACTTTGTCAAAGACCGGCTCGAAGCCCTGCACCCGCAGTTGCAGGTCGAACTGGTGCCCATGAGCACTCAGGGTGACAAGATCCTCGATACCCCGCTGGCCAAGGTCGGTGGCAAGGGATTGTTCGTCAAGGAGCTGGAGACCGCCATGCTGGAAGGACGGGCCGATATCGCCGTTCACTCCATGAAAGACGTGCCGGTGGAGTTCCCCGAGGGGCTCGGTCTGCACACCATCTGCGAGCGGGAAGATCCCCGCGACGCCTTCGTTTCCAACCGTTTCAAGGCCATTGCCGAACTGCCACAAGGGGCCGTGGTCGGCACCTCCAGCCTGCGCCGCCAGTGCCAGCTGCGCGCCGCCCGCCCGGATCTGGTGATCCGCGACCTGCGTGGCAACGTCAACACCCGCCTCGCCAAGCTGGATGCCGGTGAGTACGACGCCATCATCCTCGCCGCCGCAGGTCTGAAACGACTGGAGATGGCGCACCGCATCACCGCCTTTATCGAGCCGGAGCAGAGCCTGCCGGCCAACGGTCAGGGGGCTGTCGGCATCGAATGCCGCCTCGACGATACTGAGCTGCACGCTCTGCTGGCGCCGCTGGAGCACGCCGAGACCCGCGCCCGGGTGTTGACCGAGCGAGCCATGAACCGCGCTCTGCAAGGGGGATGTCAGGTGCCTATCGGTGCCTACGCACTGGTCGAAGGCGAGCAGATCTGGCTGCGCGGTCTGGTGGGCAGCCCGGATGGCAGCCAGGTAATCCGTGACGAGATCCGCGGCCCGCTGGCCGATGGTGAGGCCCTCGGCGAGCAACTGGCCCAGCGCCTGCTGGCCGCCGGTGCCGACGAGATCCTGGCCGAGGTCTACCGCGCATGACCCCGCTGGTGGTGCGTCCGGCCATTCAGGCCGCCGAGCTGGTGCAGTTGCTGCACCAGCACGGCCATGCACCACTCCGCTGCCCGCTGCTGGAAACCGTGGCGGGCAGTGAACTCCCTCTCCTGCCCGACCTGCTGCGCAGTGCCGACGTGGTTATCGCCGTCAGCATCCATGCCGTTCATTTTGCACACGATTTTCTGTTGCAAACTGGTCAGACCTGGCCACATATTGAGTACTTTGCGGTGGGTCAGGCCAGCGCAGATGCGTTTGCAGCCATCGGCATCACGGCAAGTTGCCCGGATGACCCGCGTAGCGAAGGGCTGCTGGCCCTGCCCGCCCTGCAGCAGGTAGCAGGCAAACGGGTACTGATCCTGCGCGGCAATGGCGGGCGGGATCTCATCGCCAGCACACTGGCCTCACGCGGTGCTCTGGTGCACTATTGTGCGGCCTATGAGCGCCACTACCCCGAGCTGGACGGGGACAGATTGACCCACCAATGGCAAGCAGCGGGGCTGGACAGCCTGCTCATTACCAGTGGTGAACTGTTGCAACGCCTGCTGGAGCTGGTTCCCACCAGCCAGCAGCCCTGGCTTTTTGACCGCCTGCTGGTGGTCCCCAGCCCGCGCGTGGCCGAGATGGCCCACTCCGCGGGCTTTATCCATATCACGATTGCCCAAGGTGCATCCAACCAGGCCCTGACGGCCGCACTGGAACTGAGGAAGATGGAATGACAGAACAACAAGAATCCCAGGTCAAACCCCAGCCGACCGCTGCGGTCAATGGCAGCAAGAGCCGCTCCGGTGCCGTACTGGGAGGGGTTGCCATCCTGCTGGCCCTTGGCCTGACCGGCGGTCTCTATCTGCACGGTCACAAGAATGCCGTTGCCCAGCAGGCCGAACTGGCCCAGCTCAAGCAACAGCTGGCGAGCGCCCTGAGCAAGATCGACCAGACCAGCAGCAAGGATGCCGAGCAGCTGGCCGCGCTGGATCAAACCCAGCAGCGGCTGCAGGGGGAGATGCAGGGTCTGCAGAACCGGGTACTGGATCTCAACGACAAACGTCCCAACGACTGGATGCTGGCCGAATCCGAGTATCTGGTACGGATGGCGGGCCGCAAACTGTGGCTGGAGCATGACCTCGTCTCCGCCATCACATTGCTCGGCAATGCCGACGAGCGTATCGCCGCCCTCAACGACCCCAGCTTGATGCCGATCCGCAAGGCGCTGGCCGAGGATATCGCCAAGCTCAAGGGGATGCCGCGCATCGACCGCGAGGGGCTGACCCTCAAGCTGGCGGCGCTCTCCGACCAGATCGAGCTGCTGCCCCTCTCCACCGTCAGCATGCCGGAAGCCAAGGCCGAGCCGGATCAGGCGGTCAGCACCAATCCCGACGAGTGGGAGAGCAACCTGAAGAAGAACTGGGTCAAGTTCACCGAGAACTTCGTCACCATCCGTCGCCGCGATGGCGCGGTCGAGGCGCTGCTCTCGCCGCAACAGGAGATCTTCCTGCGTGAAAACCTCAAAACCAAGCTGTTGCAGGCCCAGCTCTCCGTCTATCGCGAGCAGCAGGCGCTCTACGAAGACAGCCTGGACAAGGCCCAACGCTGGCTGACCCAGTATTTCGATACCGACAACAGCGCCACCCGCTACATGCAGGGCGAGATCGACAAGCTCAAAGGTGAGCAGATCCAGATCGACTATCCGGCCCAGTTCAAGACCCAGGCGATGCTGGAGCAGGTGCTGACCGAACGCCTGCAACGCATTCTGGCCAGCAGCTGAGGAGGGCACCATGATCCGTATAATCATTCTGGTTGCCGTGATGGTCGCAGGGCTGATCTTTGGCCCGCAAGCCTCCGGTAACAAGGGCTATGTGCTGATTGCCCTTGGCAATTACACCATCGAATCTTCCGTCACCAGCGCGGTGATCCTGGCCGTGCTGTTCTACGGCGCCCTGCTGATCGTCGAGTGGCTGCTGGGTCGGGTATTCGGCCTGCGCCGCAAGACCCTCGGCTGGTACGGCTCGCGCCGCCGCCGCAAGGCCAATCAACAGACCGTCGCCGCCACCCTGGCAATGGCCGAAGGGCACTACAGTCAGGCGGAAAAGCTGATGATCAAGGGGGCCAGCAACAGCGACACCCCACTGCTCAACTACCTGAGCGCCGCCAAGGCGGCGCAGGCCCGTGGTGACGACGCCCGCCGGGATCAATACCTGCAAAAAGCGCAGGAGGAGAATCCCAAGGCCGAGCTGGCGCTCACCCTGACCCAGACCCAGCTGCAGATCGAGCAGGGCCAGTACGATACCGCGCTGGCGATGCTGGAGTCGGTCTACGCCCTCAACCCGCGCCACCCCATGGTGCTGGATCAGCTGCGCCAGGTGCATCTGGCCCGTCAGGACTGGAGTGCCCTGTGCGACCTGATCCCGGCACTGCACAAGGTGGGCAAGCTGACCCCGAAACAGGAAGAAGATCTGCTGCAACAGGCCTGGTGTGGTCGTCTGCAACAGGCTGCCGGCAGCCTCGAGACCCTCAAGGCGGTATGGCAGGATCTGCCGCGCAAGCTGCGCCTTGAGCCAGAACTGTTGGCCTGCTACGGCGATCTGCTGCGCCAGCTGGGTGCCGACGGCGAAGCCGCCACCCTGTGGCAGGAAGCGCTGCGCAAACAGCCGATG
>NZ_JRJY01000103.1:145572-158208 GCF_000801015.1 Aeromonas sp. ZOR0001
CTGCCCAAGCTGAAACTCGACAGCTACCAGCCGCTGCTGGCGCTCCTGCAAAAGCAGCAGGGGCAACCGGAAGTGGACACCGCACTGGCCCAGCTCTATCTGCTGGCAGGTCAGCTGGACGATGCCCAGAAGCTGCTGGAGCAGGAGGTGGAGCGGGCGCCGAGCGCCGCCGCCTACCACGCCCTCGGCCAGCTGATGGACAAGCGCCGCCTTACCAACAAGGCCAACGAGTACTATCGTCAGGCACTGGAACTGGCGGGGATCTGATCCCCGGCAAATAGAAACGCGAGAGGCCGCATAATGCGGCCTCTTTTTTATCTCTTCGCCCTGCCCTCGTCAGGTGGTGAGCCGCTCCAGCTCGCCGATCAGCCAGATGGCCTCGGCACGGTGGCTGCCGCACACATCCATCATGGGGCGAAAACCGCCGCACACCGCTGGCCGCTCCGGTTGACCGAAGATCTTGCAGCCAAGGGCGCTATCGAGCTGGATACAGGGGACGCCAGCCGGTTTGCCATCTGGCATACCGGGAATGGCACTGCTGATACTGGGGGCGATGCAACAGGCAGCGCAGCCGCTACGACACTCCATAGACTCCACTCCTTTGGGACGGTCTGAGCCACCATAGCCGAAGCGGCGGCACAAACGTAGCTGGCGCACAAGAAAAAGCCCGACCGCACGGGCGATCGGGCTTCAGACAACACAGCCGGTTCAGCGAGCCATCATCACAGGATGATGTCGCGTACCACGCTGTCTTTGCGTTCCAGGTAATGGATCGACTTGATACGACGAATGGTACGGGATTTACCACGGATCAACAGAGTCTCGGTGGTCGCCATCACGCCATCGCTGGTGATGCCATCCAGCAGATCACCCTTGGTGATGCCGGTGGCGGAGAAGATGACGTTGTCATTCTTCGCCATGTCTTCCAGCTTGAGCACCTTGTTGACATCGATGCCCAGCGCTTCGCAGCGGGCAATTTCCTGCTCGCCCAGCGCACGCACTTCCGGGCTGTCGCCCTTGACGCGGTGACGCGGCACCAGACGGGCCTGCATGTCGCCATCCAGCGCGCGGATCACCGCAGCGGAGATCACCCCTTCCGGTGCGCCGCCGATGCCATACAGCATGTCGACTTCGCTGTCCGGCAGACAGGTGAGGATGGAGGCGGCAACGTCACCATCAGGAATGGCGAACACCCGCACACCCAGACCCTGCATCTCCTTGATTGCCTTGTCATGACGCGGCTTGGCCAGGGTAATGACGGTCAGACGGGAGAGCGGCTTGCCCAGCGCCTTGGCCACGGACTTCAGGTTCAGCTCGAGAGCCTGATCCAGGTCGATGGCGCCTTTGGCCTTGGGCCCGACGATCAGCTTTTCCATGTACATATCAGGCGCTTTCAGGAAAGAACCCTTGTCGCCCACCGCCAGCACGGCCAGCGCATTGGCCTGACCCATGGCAGTCATGCGGGTACCCTCGATGGGATCGACCGCGATATCCACCGCGTCGCCGTGTCCGGTACCGACCTTCTCGCCGATATAGAGCATCGGCGCTTCATCAATTTCACCTTCGCCGATCACAATCTCACCATCGATCTCGATCTGGTTGAGAATGTGGCGCATGGCCGCTACGGCCGCCCCATCAGCGATATTCTTGTCACCACGTCCGAGCCACTTGTAGCCAGCCAGTGCAGCCGCTTCCGTCACTCGGGAAAACTCGATTGCCAGTTCACGTCTCATCGCATATCCAACCTATGGAGCTCGAAAACGGGCGGCATTCTACCACAAGGGCAAACCTTTGCGCACAAAAGTAGCCGCTGCGAGCAAGAATGTAGCCAATTCATCCAATTGCAACCCAATTGCCATCGACTCTTCATCCAACTGTCACCCCGCTGTCATCCCCGCTGCCTAGCATGACCCCGTTTTCAAAACAAAAGCTTGCAACACCACAAGGGATTAAGATGAAAAAGCTGACTGTAGTGGCACTGGCTCTCACCGCAGCCTTCCAGGCTCAAGCCGTTGAAGTGTACAAAAATGACACCTCCATGCTGGATCTCTATGGCCGTATCTACGCTGGCCACTTCTTTGGTGACAAGAAGGAAGGGGTCGATACAACAAACCCGAATACTATCAATGGCACCAAGGATTACAGCGCCAAGCAAGGGGCCAACCAGTTTGTCCGTTTCGGCGCCAAGGCCGAGACCCAGATCCAGAGCGGTCTGAAAGCATTGGCCCAGTACGAAGTACAGATGTACATCAACGACAGCGAAAAGACCTTGGGTAAAGATGGAAGCACAGACAACCTGCGCACCCGTCTGGCCTTTGCCGGTGTCGGCGCTGACTGGGGTACCGTGACTTTCGGTCGCCAGAAAGGGGCCCCGGGCTTCCTGGCCGACTGGACTGATGTATCCCTCTCCGACGGCTACGGCAACGAAGCGCTGGGCGCCAAGACTGACACCTTCGCCACCAACCGCGCTGGTTCCGTGTTGAAGTATTCCGGCCTGTTCAATGGCTTCCAGTTTGATGCCAGCTACAAATTTGATGGCGGCCAAGAAGAAGACAAGAGCAGCAACAAGACCTCCGCAGCTGACCCAGCCTATGGTGCAGCCGTGGCTTACACCTTCCCGTTCAATCTGTCTTTGGGTACCGCCTACAACGTTGGCCAACGTCAGGAAAAGAATACCGAAGACGCCAAACTGTGGCTGATCTCTGCCAAGTTCGACAACAAGGCAGCCTATGCGGCTCTGAGCTATGCCGATGGCTCTGACTTTGTCCAAAGTGGCACCGACCATACCGGCTGGGAAGCCGCGCTGGGCTACAACTTCGAAAACGGCTTCGGTCTGATGGCCCTGTGGAACAAACAGGAGCAGGAAGTCACTGGCGGCAAGAAAACCGATGCCATTGACTACTACACCCTGGGTGCCCAGTACAAATTCAACAAGAACCTGCGGGTGATTGGCGAGTACCGCATCAACAATCTGGACAGCGTTGCCGGCAAAGCGACTGCCAACAAGGATGACTTCCAGCTGGCTGCCCGCTACGACTTCTAATCGAGGTTTTGCGGATCCCAAAAGCGCGATGGCTTGCCATCGCGCTTTTTGCTGAGCGTCGCTCACGACCGGAGAAAGTGGCCTAGGCTCAACAGTAGATGTTTCGCCGGAGAGATGATCATGGTCAGGCTGCCTTTCGTCCTGCTGTTGCTGCTGGCTCTTCCCGCTCACGCCCTCTCTATCGCCATGGTGCTGTGGCGCGGTGAAACCGCAGCCGAAGCGGGCTTTCGGGCAGAGCTGACCCGTCTTGGCTATCAGGCCACCATCACCACCTATAACGCCGATCAGGATCGCACAGCGCTGGCAACCATGCTGCGCCAGCAGATGCTGCCGAAACTGGCCGAATACGACTACATCTACACCTTTGGCACCACCGCCACCACCATGACCAAGAGTCTGGTGGCCAACCGCAAGCCACTGATTTTCAATGTGGTTTCCGATCCAGTCGGGGCAGACATCCTCTCGGAAGACAAAGCCCAGAACAGCATGGTGGCTGGGGTAAGCAACATGGTGCCGATGGCGCTGCAACTGGCCAACGCCAGCGAGCACCTGGCCACCGGAAAACGGCTGCTGCTACCCTTCAACCCCCGTGAGCAGAACACCCTGCTGGTGGCCGATATGTTGCTCAATGAAGCGAAACGCTACCAGTGGCAGATGGTAACTTGGCGAATGGCCCCTGACCCACGGCGGCTGGACAACGAACTGAAGCGTCTGCAACAGGATGCCAAAAACGACATCGTCTTTCTGGCCGCAGACAGCTATCTGCTCTCCATCGCCCCCCGCCTGCTGAATGCGCTCAACGCAGCTGCCATCCCTACCATCTGCAGTGCCGAGCTGTTCGTCGAGCACGGCTGCAGCGTTGGCACCATCAGCAGCTACGAGGCACTGGGCAAGATGGCCGCCGGGATCATCCATCGCCACCAGCAGGGAACCGGGCTGCAAGATATTCCGCTGCAGACCGACCCCCATCCCAAACTGGTGTTGGGGCAACTGGGTAACGCCACCACGCAGGAGGCGAGTCCCGAAAAGCCGAAGCCTTGATAAAGATCTCGGCCAATCAGGCTCCGGGCGGGTATGCTGTTGACCCCCATCGCCCGAGAGCCCTTTCCCATGAGCACCACCGTCTTTTTTGCCGTCCTGCTGGCAGCCCTGCTTCACGCCAGCTGGAATGCGCTGGTCAAAATTGGCGAAGAGCGGCTGGTGGGGGTGTCACTGGTAGCGATCTTCTCAGGGCTTATCGCCGCCGTGGCACTGCTGCCCATGGGGCTTCCCTCTGCTGCCGAGCTGCCCTGGCTCGGCCTCTCAGTCCTGCTCCATATCGGTTACTGCCTGTTTCTCAGTCATGCCTACAATCAGGGCGATTTTGGCCAGATCTATCCGCTGGCCCGTGGCAGTGCCCCGCTGCTCGCCATGGCGTTAAGTGCCATATTGCTGGGGGATTACCCCGGTTACGGCGGCATCATCGGCGCCTGCGTGCTGATCATGGGGGTCTTGCTGATGGCCTGGCGAGGTGGGCAGCAACGCCTTGACAGCAAAGCGGTTCGGGCGGCACTGATCACGGCCATGTTCACGGCGACCTACACCCTCTCGGATGGGGCCGGCGCCCGCGCAGGGGGTGAACCGGTACGCTACACCCTCTGGCTCTTTGCCTGCACCGGGCTGGCGATGCTGCTGGTGCTGCTCGTCCACCAGAAACGCAACGCATGGCGCCAGATCCGTCAATATGCACTGGTTGGCGCCACCGGGGGTGCCATGTCACTGCTCGCCTACGGGATTGTTATCTGGGCCATGACCCAAGCCCCCATTGGCGTGGTCGCGGCTCTGCGCGAAAGCAGTGTGCTGTTTGCCATGCTGCTCTCGGTCTGGCTGCTGAAAGAGCCGCTCGGGCGCATGCGGCTGACGGCGGCGGCCATTATCACTGGCGGCGTGCTGCTGACCCGGCTGGGAGGATAAGCGCTGTCGCCATTGGTGCGTATTTATCAGGCAGGATAGCGTATTCACTCCGCCAAATATGTCGAATACCAATAATGGAAATAAGTGTCAGCCCGGGCGTAAATGTTTACATCCGCAACGTATCAATTAACTGGCAGGTCTGTTTATTTCAACCACGGCTTCATTCGGGAAACTTACCTGCCCAGCAGCATTAATGATAAAATCGTTCACAGTTAATTTTCGGCAACGCTGACCAATACCGCGCATGGCACAGACCATGCCGCTCCGCCCATACATTCATTGACCGCCTGACGGGTAAGCCAGCCCGGTCAGAGATGACCCGATCGCGCCCGCCACAGCAGGATGGCATGGCGCTACCGCGTTATTAATGGGTCCGGATTCGTCTGTTTAATTTTTGATTATTTTAAATCCAGCACCATCAGGGAGTTTTTAATATGTCGGCAAAAAAGCTGAAGTTGGGCGCTTTTATATTGATGATATTAACATCGGTATTTGGCGTCACTAATATCGGGATCGGTTTTTACCGAATGGGATATGCCGCCATTCCGATGTTCGTGATCGGCGGTCTGTTTTTCTTCATCCCGTTCATTTTGATGATGATTGAGTTTGGTACCGGTTTTCGCAAAGAGGCGGGCGGCATCTTTACCTGGATGCGCCACTCGGTCTCGACCCGATTCGCCTTTATCGGTCTGACCATGTGGTTCGCCTCCTACGTCATCTGGATGTTTGGCAAGGCGCTCTCCATGTGGGTGCCCCTCTCCTTCATGCTGTTTGGCCGCGACATCACCGTCATCCCGGTCACCCTGGGCAGCGGTATCGACTTCGGCCCCTTTATTCTGGGTGTGGTCGCCATCGCGCTGGTTGCCACCGTCACCAAGCTCATCACTCTGGGCAGCGCCCGCTTTGCCAAGGTGGCGGCCATCGGCGGTCTCTCCGTGGTGGCACTCAACGTGTTGCTGCTGGTCGGTGGCGTCTTCACCTTCGCGGTGAGCGGCATGACTCTGCAGGAGCCCTTCACCCAGGCATCGCTGACTGCCTCTCCCAATGCCGCTTTCAACGACATCATCCCCTTCCTCGGCTTTATGGTGTTCGCCATCTTCGCCTACGGCGGGGTCGAGGCGATGGCCGGAGTGGCTGACGAGCTGGAAGATCCCGAGCGTGACCTCAAGCGCGGCATCTTCCTCTCCGGCGCCTTCATCGTACTCTGCTACATCATCGGCTTTCTGGCGGTCGGCTCAATCATGCGCTGGAGCGACTTCCCGGCCGAGGGGATCACCTCTCTCTCCGCCCTCTTCATCATCATGCTGGAGCTGGGGCGCCATCTCGGTGGCGAGTGGCTTGGACAGGTGCTCATGCGCTTTGCCGGATTGGGCATGTTCCTGAGCTATCTGGGTGCCTTTATCGCCCTCTCCTACGCGCCACTGCGCCAGTTCATCACCGGCACCCCGAGTTACTTCTGGCCGGAGCGTTTCCAGCGCGAGAACGAGAATGGCGTGCGCATTGAAGCCCTCAAGGTGCAAGCCTGGGTGGTCTGTCTGTTCATTGCCGCCAAGTCCATCTTTACCCTGATCAACCCGGAAGGGGCCGCCGCCCTCTATGAGCTGATCATCACCATGACCAACGTCGGCATGACCCTGCCCTACATGTTCCTCATCTACGCCTGGTATCGCTATCGCAACAACCCGGCGCTGGGCAAGGACCTGATCTTCTTCAAGAGCGCGGGCTCGGTACTGCTTGCCACCATCATCAGCCTGATCCTGGTCGCCTTCGGCAACGTCTTTACCGTGGTCGCCCCCTTTATCTCCGGCGATATCTCCACCGGCGTCTGGACCATCATTGGCCCACTGCTGTTCGTGGTGATCGCCATGCGCTTCAAGATCAAGCAGGAAGATGCCCACTAAACGGTAGGCAATGCTCCATGCCAATCGGGGCCGTTCTGGTCCCGATTTTTTTTAGCGCCGGCTTCCGCTCGCCATCACGGCCAGCCCATAGTTTCAATGCAAAAAAAGACTCCATAGAGACCTCTTTTACGAACTCCTCGCCGTCAGAGCACGCTCAACGCCGTAAATTATCAATATCAAGGTGAGAATGATTGTGAAGCGCCAGTTCACGACATATAACTTAGCGAGATATCCCTGTATTTCGTCCGGTAGAGCTGATCATGATGATGCGTTCCCTCCTTCCCCTGTTGCTTGGCGCAGTAATGCTGCCGGCCACTATGGACAGTGCCCATGCCAACCCCTTTTCCGCCAGCAGCAAGAGCAGCAGCGGCTTTCTCGAGCGACGGGATGTGCCCAACCTCAGCTCGGCTGCCTTCGTGGTGGCCAACCACAGAACCGGCGAGGTGATCTCCGAGCGCAACGGCAACCGGGTAATGCCCATCGCCTCACTCACCAAGCTGATGACGGCGCTGGTGGTGCTGGATGCCAACCTGCGCCTTAACGAAATGCTCACCGTGACCAATGCCGACATCGACCGCATCAAGGGAACCGGCTCGCGCCTGGCCATCGGCTCCAGGCTCAGTCGCGCCGAAATGCTCCATATCGCCCTGATGTCCTCTGAAAACCGTGCCGCCTCGGCGCTGGCCCGCCACTATCCCGGCGGCCAGCGTGCCTTCGTCGAGGCGATGAATGCCAAAGCCCGCATGCTGGGGATGTGGAATACCCGCTACGCCGACAGCACCGGGCTTAACCCACGCAATGTCTCCACCGCGCAGGATCTCGCCAAACTCGCCGCCGCAGCGGCCTCCTATCCGCTGATCCGCCAATATTCCACCGACGAGCAGAGCTATGTGCGCACCAACAAGCGTCAGCTGCACTACCTCAACTCCAACCGGTTGATCCGCGAAGGGCAATGGGAGTTCACTCTCTCCAAGACCGGCTATATCCGCGAAGCGGGCCGCTGTCTGGTGCTGGGCACCAAGGTCAATCGTGAGCCGGTGATCATGGTGCTGCTCAATGCCGAAACCACCAACGATCGGGTCGCCGATGCCAAGCGGATCAAAACATGGCTGGAGAGCTCGGGCAGAACCACCCTGGCAGCCAACCAGAGCAGCATGCTGACTCACCAGTAAGATCGAGATCCCCAACCAAGCGAGGCGTCCGCCTCGCTTTTTTTTATCTGCATGAGCGCGCCCAAAAAACGGGAGCTTGCTCCCGTTACAGGTAACACCTTCCGCCATCCCGTTACAAAACGTAACTACTCAATAGCGTGATTCACACTAATAGAATCAATTGGTTGTAACCTAGCAGCGAGAATTTTAGCGTGCCATCACAACCCCTGTAACGACGAGCCACCATGCGTATTTCCAGTATCGAGTGCGGGCGGGTACTGGCCATTCTGGCCGTGATGACCATTCACGTATCCCCCTTCGCCAATCCGTTCAATCCCGCCCTGTGGGAAAGCGGATCCTGGCTCTGGCTGAGCGGCACCATCAACCAGTTATGCCGCTTTGCCGTGCCGCTGTTTTTCCTCTGTGCCGGTTATTTTCTGCAGCCGAGACTGAGTCGCGAGGTGCCGCTGACCGTGGCCTGGCGCTACTGCCGCCCCTTGCTGCGGCTCTGGCTGGTGTGGAGTCTGGTCTACCTGCTGCTGCCGTTCAATCCGCTTGATGCCGTGCAGCAAGGCTATCTGGCCTCCCTGCGCGGGCAGTGGCAATTCCAGCTCGGCGACCCCCTCAACGGCTGGCTGGTGGGCGGCATGATCCACCTCTGGTTTCTGCCAGCCCTGGTCATGGCGGTGGCCCTGCTGGCACTCTGCTACCGGCTTGGCAGACCATCGCTCGCCCTCTGGCCAGGCCTTGGCCTTTACCTGCTGGCGCTGCTGGGGGGCTCCTATGCCAAGCCGCTGCTGGGCGCCGAGTGGCCACTGCTCACCCGTAACGGCCCCTTCTTCTCCCTGCTGTTTGTGGCGCTTGGTGCCCTGCTGCGCCAGCGTCAGTGGCAGCCCGATGCCCGCATCGGCTGGCAACTGCTGCTGGCGGGCGTGGCGCTCTATGGCTGTGAAGCCTGGGCGCTGCAGCACTTCGCCGCAGTGCCGCTCACCCGCCACGACTTCCTGCTCGGCTCCCTTCCCTGGGCTCTCGGCCTGTTTGGACTGCTGCTGGCCAACCCCGAGTGGGGCAAGGGCAGCTGGCTTGAACGTCAGGCCCCCAAAGTGCTCGGGATCTACTGCCTGCACATGATGCTGGTGGTCTGGCTCTTCGTGTTTGGCCCGCAGGCCGCATCCATCCTGTGGGAGATCGCCAAGGTGCCGCTGCTGATGGGATCGTCTCTGCTGGTCTATCGCCTGCTGGCGACTATCCCCCTCACCCGCCGACTGCTGAGCACTCGCTGAGTCCGATATCCGGCCCGTCCTATCGGGCCGGATATCGCTTCACATTTCGCACCTTTTTCTTCCGCTACGCCCTTTTCCCTCGCTTCGTTCTCGCGGTTTGCTGTAATGGCTCTGCTTTTCAGCCGAGCTCTGCCGACCACACAACACGCACCCAAAGCCCCCTCCATTTTCACCTTGCCAGACAAATGAAAATCAATATCATTGGCATCCCGCTTAAGCGGGTCAGGCTAATTATAATTAAATCAATATGTTCGAGCCGTCAGGTCGACATCCAAAGAGTCAATATTGAATATGCAGCACCCTCACTTTCGCAGAACCCTGGTCTCGCTGGCACTGCTGGGCACCGGCTTCACTGCCCAGGCCGCCGATGAAACCATGACTGTGGTTGGCAAACGATCCCAGCATCAGGAAGTTGCCACCGCAACCCGTACCAATACGCCAGCCAAGCTGGTTCCCCAGACCATCGACAGCGTCAAGGTCAGCGAGCTGAACGCCTTTGGCCAACCCACATTGAGCGAAGCTCTGGTCGGCATTCCAGGTGTTGATGCAAGCGGTGATACCCGCTTCGACGGCGTCACAATCCGCGGCTTTAGCGCAGGCACGGATTTCTATCTCGACGGATTCCGCGACGACATGCAGTACACCCGGGATCTCGGCAATATCGAACGGGTAGAAGTGCTAAAGGGCCCGGCAGCAGTACTCTACGGACGTGGTAGCAGCGGCGGCATCATCAACCGCATCAGCAAAAAACCGCAGAAAGGGCAGGAGTCCAGCGTCACAGTACGCGTGGGCAGTTACGATTACCAACGCATGGCCGCAGACCTGAGCGCCGAGCCGAGCGAGGCGGTGCAACTACGACTCAACGTCGCTCAGGAAGACAACGACAGCTTCCGTAATGGCGTGCACGGCAGACGTACTATGGTGGCACCAGCCATGAACTGGGATATCACTGATCGATTGAGCTGGCTACTGCAATACGAACGCAATGAATCGCACCGCACGCCGGACCGCGGTATCCCCAGCCTTAACGGTCGTCCAGCAGATGTGCCACGTGACGCCGTCTATAGCGATTTACGGCGTGACTACATCAACGATCTGACACAGTCGGCACGCTCTCGCTTCACTTGGGATGTAAACGACGACTGGCAGGTGCGCCAGCAACTGAGCCTGATCGATCTCTCGAGCCAGTTCGATAACACATACGTCACTGAAGTAACCAGCAAAGCGACGGTGAAACGTTCCCGTTGGCAACAAGACTTGCAGACCCGCAACCTCGCCTCCAACCTAGAGGCGGAAGGTCAACTGCAAAGCGGTCAAATAGCCCACACTCTATTGATAGGCATCGAACAGGGATGGCAAGAGCGCAGCCCAAAACTGTGGAACAGCCCCAAGTCAGCCATGCTTGAGGGTGATATCTACACCCCAGACAGCCTTCCTACCTATGACGGCAAGATGCCTCTCTTCTCTGACAAGCAACATAAAATCCGCAGTATCGGGACTTATGTACAAGATCAGCTCTCAATGGGCGACTGGACACTGCTGCTAGGCCTGCGTTATGACCAATTCGAGGTCAACAGTCGTGACAATAAAAACCCGGCTGAGGAGACAATCTCAAACCACAGCCTGAGCCCGCGCGCAGGATTGGTATGGAATCCGATAGAAGAACACTCTTTCTATCTCTCTTACAGCAAAAGCTTTATGCCCAATGGCGGTGGCGTGACAGGCCTTAACCAGATCGGTGATAAAAACAACACGCTAGACCCAGAGCTGACCCGTCAATATGAGACCGGCGTCAAGAGCGACTGGCTAGATGGCAAACTGGCAACCACCCTCTCCATCTACCGGCTGGAGATGTATAACAAGCGAACCAAAGATCCACTCGATCCCAGCAAGATACTCCTCACTGGCCTGCAACGTACCGACGGTATCGAACTCAGTACACGAGCTCAGCTGAACGACGAGGTTTATCTCCGCGGCGGCATAGCTCTGCAAGATGCAGAAATGGTGGAAGACTCCATCAATAAGGGCAATCGCCCAAGCAGCGTATCACGCCTAAATGGCGAACTGTTTGCCGGTTATCAGCAAGGAAAGCTCGGCTGGTTCGGCGAGAGCGGTGTTACCGCTGTGGGTGATCGCTTTGCTGACAATGCCAATACCACGGTGCTCCCCGGCTATGCACGCGTTGATGCCAGAGCGGGCTATCGCTGGCAACATTGGGAAGCGCAGTTCGGTATGGAGAACCTGTTTGACACTCACTACTACGTAAGTGCTACCGGCGCCTCTCAGATCATGCCCGGCTCCCCACGGCAGGTTAATTTGACTACGTCCTACCGTTTTTGATCCAGTGACAACCACCCCGACTGGCCAGCCCTTGCTGGCCAGTTTTTTATGAAGCAACCACGATGAAACGCAGAAGAGTTCCCCTTCACAACAACAAATGGGTACGCCGCCTCCATGCCTGGGCCGGTTTTTTTACCCTCGCCCTGATGCTGATGTACGGCATCACCGGTCTCTGGCTGCAACACCGTGCCGTGTTGCCCATCCCCGGCCCCCACACCGACAAATCGAGTGAAGAGATAGTGCTGGAGGCGCCGCTCGCCAGCCCAGAGCAGCTGAAAAGCCTGTTGCAACAGCGCTATCCCGATACCTTTGCCGACGGGCGAACCATGATCACCCCGGCCCAGACCCTGCCCACCCCGAACGGCCCGCTCACCCTGCCCGCCAAGTGGGAAATGCGCGGCGTTACCCTCAGCCAGAGCGTAGCCGCCAGCTATGTCGAGGGTACCTTGCTGGTACGTACCGATCTGCAACTGGCCAACTTTGCCGCCAGCCTCAACCGGCTGCACCGCGGCATGGGTACCGGCCTCGGCTGGCAGCTGTTTGGCGATATCGCCGCCCTGGCCCTGTTGCTGCTCGCCCTCACCAGCCTGTTTATGTGGACCAAGCTGCACGGCACCCCCAGAGCCATCATAGCGCTGACACTCGCTGGCAGCCTCGGCACCCTGCTGTTTGCCCTGCTGGGGTAACGCAGCAACCATGATCTGATGCAGCAAGGTTTGGAAAGAAAACCGCAATAGAAACAGGCCGCTGGCGGTGATGCCGGCGGCCACATCAAGAAAAGGAAATAACGGAGAGCGGGAAAAGAGAAGGGATACCAAGAGGTAACGGGAAGTACTGCCAGCTCAACAGTAACGCCCCAATGCGCAGGAACGCTAAAAAACAAAAGGCCATCATTGCTGATGGCCTTTTGTCATGAATTTGATGGTGCCCGGGGTCGGACTCGAACCGACACGGTTATTCACCGG
>NZ_JRJY01000003.1:0-973 GCF_000801015.1 Aeromonas sp. ZOR0001
GGGTAGCCGTTTGTGGCTACCACGGCTGGCAAGACTGGTATATAGGCTCGACAACCCGCCATTTGGGGGTCCCCGAGTGCGTGAGAGAGTTGACGCACAGATTTGACTACAACGATCTTGCCTCGCTGCAGCGTCTGCTGGAAGCTCACCCGGGCGAGTTTGCAGCCGTCATTCTGGAACCGATGAATGTAACCTGGCCAACCCCGGATTTTCTGCCCGGTCTACGTCAGCTCTGTGATGAACATGGTACGCTTCTTATCTTTGATGAAACAATTACCGGCTTTCGAAATCATCTTGGAGGGGCGCAAACTCTATTCGGAGTAACGCCAGACCTTGCAGCTTTTGGCAAGGGTATGGCTAATGGATTCCCGATATCTGCTGTCGTCGGGCGTAAGAAGTATATGAAGCGTATGGAAGACATTTTTTTCTCAGGAACTTTTGGCGGCGATGTTATTGCTTTAGCTGCAGCTAAGGCCGTCATCAAAAAAATGCGTCATTACGATATACCTGCTTGCCTAACAGAACGAGGACAATTTCTCCTTGATGGCTTGAACACCATATTAACTGATATAAAAGCACCAGAATGGATAAAAACTGCGGGACACCCTACATGGTGTTTTCTGTTAATCTCTGACTCTCACAATCACTCAAGTTGGTTATTGAAAAGCTATCTGATGCAAGAGTTATGTAAGCGAGGTATCCTGACACTAGGAAGTCATAACCTCAACTACTCTCATACCTACGCGGATATCAATAACATATTGAAAGTATATACTGAAATACTACCTGCGCTGATAGATCATGATAGTAAAATGACAATAGAAAAAAATCTTGATGGTGAGCCAATTCAACCTGTTTTTAAAGTACGTTGACTAACAAAAATATCCATAAGTGCGCATACAACAATGATTTTATTCTATGCGCACTATTTGTACAGATCTAGTTATCACCTGACACCGGCCTCAAACCGGTG
>NZ_JRJY01000034.1:0-654 GCF_000801015.1 Aeromonas sp. ZOR0001
AATTGATTAAAAGTCAACTGCTCTACCGACTGAGCTAACGACCCTCACCACGACCAGCTCCGACTGCATTACTGCTTCGGCTCTGACGGCGGCCTATATTACGGATTTAAATTTCCGGTGCAACAGAAAATTCGTAATTTAAATCCGTTTGCTCACTGTGCGTACAAATGCAGGCTGTTTTTACAGTAGCGTTACGAAAACAGTGACATACAGCAATGTTACAGCTTGGCCAGACTCTGTTTGGCCAACTGGGCCGGCGAGGTGTTGGGATAGCCCTTGATCACCTGCTCATAGAAGGATTTGGCTTCCGCCTTCTTGCCATCCAGCTGCGCCAGCATACCCAGCTTCAGCAACGCATCGGCTCGCTTGGGGGATTTGCTGTATTTGTTGGCCACGGTCGAAAACTGGGCCGAGGCACCGGCTCTGTCCCCCTTGTTGAACAGCAACTGGCCGAGCCAGTAGTGTGCATTGGGAACATAGCCCGAATTGGGGTACTGCTTGATGAAGCCCTGGAAAGCCGGAATGGCTTTGTCGTAGTTCTTCTCTTTGAGCACCATGTTGACCGCTGCGTCGTAGGCCTGGTTCTCATCCTGATTGGTTGAGTAATTGGCGGCAGCAGCCGGTGTGGCAGCAGCAGGGGCCGGGGCGGCTGGA
>NZ_JRJY01000034.1:740-6299 GCF_000801015.1 Aeromonas sp. ZOR0001
AGCCTGCTGGCTGCTGGCAACCTTGTCGAGCTCCTGGTAGAGCTGACGCTGGCGCTCTTGCGACTGTTCCATCTGGTAGGTCTGCTGCTCCAGCTGACCACGCAGCTCGGAAACCTCCCCTTGCAGGGAGTCGACCTGTTGCTGCAATTCAGCTTGCAGTCGCAGACGGGCATTGAGGGTGCGCTCCAGCAGGGCAACCCGATCTTCCAGGCTACCGGTGGGCACGATGGCGCCGTTGTTGCCACTAAGGACAACGCCACCACCCGAGTCACCGCCCAGATCGCTGACCGGTGCCGCAGCTTGCGCATTCAGAGCAACCAATACGGCCAGCGCAACGACAGCTTGCTTGTACACAGATTTCATTCGGATCAAACCTTAGCGTTTAGTACAGATAAAACGGCCAGCGCCATCGTCGCTCGCATATGCAGATTTCATTCGGATCAAACCTTGGCGTTTAGTGCAAATAAAACGGCCATCGAAATGGCCGCTTGCATATAAACGAACTTCGTTCGGTTTAAACCTTAGTAAACCAGAACCGCGCGGCGGTTTTTGGCAAAGGCATCCTCGGTGTGAGACATGTCCAGCGGCTTCTCTTCGCCATAGCTGACGATGGAGAGCTGCTCGGCCTGCACACCCAGGGTTTGCAGATACTTGGCAACAGCCTTGGCACGACGCTCGCCCAGAGCGATGTTGTACTCGGGAGTACCGCGCTCATCGGCGTGACCTTCGATCAGGACTTTCACGCTCGGGCGCTCGCGCAGGTAGCTGGCGTGGGCATCCAGCAGATCAGCGTACTGACCCTGGATATCGTAACCGTCGAACGGGAAGTAGATCACGTTGTCACGCTGCAGTGCTTCGAACTTCTGACGCATCTGCTCTTCCGGGGACAACATGCCGTTGGCGCCGCCGGTTTGTACACCGCCCATGCCGTCGGTCATACCTGATTCAGCGCCAGCGGCGTCGGAATCAGAAGAAGAACTACAAGCGGCCAGGGTGAACAGTGGCAGTGCGATGGCCAAACCCTTGAGCAGTTTATTGAGTTGCATGCTATTTCCTTAAACCTTTATAACAAAACAAAAAACAATTGGATTTTTATCAATTCAAGAAGGGCGACCAAGCTGGTGCACGAATTTCACCGCTACTGGTCGGAAGCACAGCCTTGAAGCGACCATCAGTCGACACCAACGCGAGACTCTTACGACCCTGATAGATGGTGGCATAAATGATCATGCTGCCATTGGGAGCCACACTTGGCGACTCATCCAGAGCACTCTGGGTAAGGACCAACAGGGCATTGTTTTCCATGTCCTGACGGGCAATACGATACTGTCCCTGAACACGGGTCACCATCACCATGATTTTGCCATCAGGAGTGATGGATGCACCCTGGTTGGATTCACCTTCCCAAGTCATCCGGCGAGTCATACCAGTCGCCAAATTTACGCTATAAATCTGGGGTTTGCCACCACGTTCAGAGGTGAACAACAAATTTTGCCCATCCGGCATCCAGGAGGGTTCTGTGTCGATCACACGGCTGGTTGTGACGCGGGTCAGCTGCTTGCTAGCGACATCAACCACATAGAGGTTCGGTGAACCATCTTTGGAGAGAACGATAGCCAGACGACGACCATCCGGAGACCACTCCGGCGCCCCGTTGATACCGCGGAAACTGGTGATCAGGCTGCGCTGCTGGGTGTAGATATCCTGCACGTAGATTTCGGACTTCTGGTTCTCGAAGCTCACATAAGCCAGCTTGCTGCCATCCGGCGACCAGGCCGGAGACATCAAGGGCTCGCGGGAGCGCAGCAGGGTCTTCTCGTTGTAACCGTCGTAGTCAGAAATGCGCAGCTGGTACGGGAACTGGGTACCCTGCTGTACGGAGACGTAAGCCAGACGGGTCAGGAAGGCACCGCGCTCGCCAGTCAAACGCTCGTAGACGATGTCGGAGATACGGTGGGCAAACTGGCGCATCTGGGCACCCGGGATGGTCGCCATACGGCTATCCAGAATGTAACCGTTGCTCTCGCCACCTTGTGCCTTGGCCAGCTGGCCTTTCAGCACATCGACCAGCTCGAAGTTCACCTTGTAGGTGCCGTCACCGACTGCCGAAATGGAACCCACCACCACGGCTTCAACCCCTTGGGAGGCCCAGGGAGCGAAGTTGATCTCGCTGCTGCTGCTCGGGGTCTGCGGCATCTGGCCACGGGCCAGCGGCTTGAACTTGCCGCTGCGCATCAGGTCGTTGGAGACCACTTCCGCGATGTCCTGCGGCAACTGCCCGTTACCTTCCCACTTGAAGGGGGCGACAGCGATGGGGCGTGCGCTATCAATACCGCCGGTGATGACGATGTCCAGGGCCGCCTGGGCACTCTGGCCCAGCAACAAACAGCCAACCAAAGCAAAAAATACTTTTCTGATCATGGCTTAAATACTCGGTTCCAATATAGATGAGAGGTTAAATTCCTTTCTCGGCGAGAGGTTGCCAACCGGAGGCAAGCAACCTCGTTTTATCACGCTTAGATACTCGGTTCTAACTTCAGGTTAAATTCCTTCAACATCTCGAATGCCGCAGGATCCTTGGGCACAGGCAGTTGATTGGCTTTCAGAACAGCCGCCTTACCGGAACGACAGACCGCCGGGTCACCCTGGCCGTTATCTACCGATATGACAAAGCCACTGCTCGCAAGACGTACGCCGATAGTACATGTTTTGCCCCGCATGGTGGGATCCAAAATCATATACCGCTCAACAGTGGCCTTGATGAGCGCCGCATATTTGTCGACTTCGCCCTGGGCTGCTGCCGATGCAGCCTGACTGCGGGCATTGGCCTCAGCCGACAGCTGCTGCTGCATCATCTCTTCCATCTCTTTTTGCAGCTTGGCCTGCTCGGCGGCTTTACGCTTGCGCTCAGCCGCGATCTTGGCCTGCTTTTCGGCCTCTGCCTTGGCTTTCTTCTCTGCGTCAGCTTTTGCCTTTTTCTCAGCCTCTTCCTTGGCCTTCTTCTCGGCCTCGGCTTTGGCTTTTTTCTCTGCTTCTGCCTTGGCTTTCTTCTCGGCTTCGGCTTTGGCCTTCTTGTCAGCTTCCGCTTTCTTGGCCTTGGCTTCTGCCGCCTTGGCCTTCTCTTCGGCCTCTTTCTTCTCTTGTTCCTTTTTCTTCTTCAGCGCCAACGCCTTGCTTTCGGCTTCCGCCGCTTTACGCTCGGCTTCGGCCTTCTTGGCCTTCTGTTCTTCCAGCTTGCGGGCTTCCTCGGCTTTTTGGGCCTTCTCTTCCGCCTGCTTCTGCTCGGCCACCTTCTTCTGCTTTTCGGCCTCGGCCTTGCGAGTCGCCTCTTCGGCCTGCTTGCGCTTGGTCTCGGCGATGCGAAGCTGCTCCTGTTTCTGAGCCAGCTCGCGCTTGGCGAGATCCGTGTCTTCCTTATCCTTCTCTTTCTCTACCTTTTGAGGCTTGGGCTGAGATTTCTGCTGCTGGATCTGCTTGGCCTGCTCGTTGAGGAAGTTCTCATCGAGCATGACAGCATTGACGATCTGCCCTTTCGATTCGGGTCGTTTCGGTTTGCTGAAATCGAGCCCGACAAACAGGATGATGCCGATGATCAGGTGCAGCAGAAACGACGCGATGAGATAACCGGAAATACCACGCTTCACATCCATCTCCGTTAGTTCACCGGATCTGTCATCAGGCCAACCTGAGGCACACCCGCATTCTTGAGGGCCACCATCAACAGGATCACCTCTTCGTAGCGCACGGCCTTGTCACCCGCGACCACCACGGGGGCATTCTGGTTGATCGCCAGATAGCCCATGGCTTTTTCGGTGATGTATTGCTGCATCGCCTCTGGCGTGCCACTTGGCACCGGCTCGTCATCGGCTTCGCCAGCCTTGATGACATACTCGCCTTCGGTATTGACGCTGACGATGAAGGGTGGCTTGGCATCTTCCGGCAACTGCTCGGACTCAGCCTGTGGCAGATCCACCTTGACCCCTTGCGTGATCACCGGCGTGACCGCCATAAAGATGATAAGCAGCACCAGCATGACGTCGATATAGGGAACCACGTTGATCTCGGCCACCTTCTTGCGCCGGATCCGCTGATAGGTTTGCATTACTGATCACCCTGCTGCTGTGCAATTTGACGGTTCAGAATGGTGGTGAACTCGTCCATGAAGTTGGCGTAGGCGTTCTCCAGCCGCTCGACCTTGTTGGAGAAGCGGTTGTAGAAGATAACCGCCGGGATAGCGGCAAACAGACCCATGGCGGTAGCGATCAGCGCTTCCGCGATACCCGGCGCCACCATTTGCAGGGTGGCCTGCTGCACCTGACCCAGGGCGATAAAGGCGTTCATGATCCCCCATACGGTACCAAACAGACCGATATAGGGGCTGATGGAGCCGATGGTCGCCAGCACCGGCAAGTTGGATTCCAGATCATCTACCGCGCGGGAGAGGGAAACACGCATGGCGCGGTAGGTACCATCCATCACCGCATCCTGACCACGGGCACCGGCCTTGAGCAAGCGGGCATACTCCTTGAAGCCGGAGTAGAAGATATCTTCCATGCCTTCGATATCATCGCGGCGGGAAGAGGACTCCTGATAGAGGCGATTGAGATCGACCCCTGACCAGAAGCGATCTTCAAACTGTTCCGATGCGAGATTGGCCGCCTTGATCGCCTTTGAACGCTGGATAATCAGCGCCCACGAGACAATAGACATGCTCATCAGGGTCATCATGACCAGTTTTACCAACAGGCTGGCTTGCCAAAACAGGCCAATAAACGAAATTTCAGCGTGCACTTAACAGCACTCCCTTGATTTTTTCAGGTATAGCTACAGGTTTCATTTGCGGATGACTGACACAGGCTATCTGTACCATGGCCTGGGTGATCAGTCGTCCATCAGCCGCCAGGATCTGCTGCGAAAAGCGCAGGGATGCGCGTTTCACTTCAATCACTTGCGTTAATACATTCAATAGTTCATTAAAACGGGCCGCCGAGCGGAAATCGATCTCAGTTCGGCTCACCACGAAGGCATATCCCTCCTGCAGCCAGACGTCCTGTTCGACCCCTTTGGCACGAAGAAACTCGGTGCGAGCACGTTCCATAAACTTGAGATAATTGGCGTTGTAGACGATGCCCCCGGCGTCGGTGTCTTCGTAGTAGACACGCACCGGAAACTCAAAGACTTCCCCCATAACAATCTGTGATCCATTCGACAGTCAGATGGGGGGCTATCATAGCGCAGGGCTGAATAGGAAAGAAGCAGGGGGAGACAGGGAAATCCTGCCTCCCCCCGTTTTTTATGAAAGGAAATATGAATGTGTCAGCCAGAGGCCATACAACAAACTGGGCCAGGCGAGCCAGGGGTTGAACAGCACACGTCCGGGCAGGCTTTTCAGATGAAAGCCAAGCCCGTTAAGTACGCCACAACAGACGGCCCACATCAGCCAGGGAGCAAGCCAGAGACCATGCTCGCTGGTGTTGGCCGCGATCAGATTGGGGGCCTGTAAAATAGCGACGGCCAACAAGGCCGCCGCGAGTAACATCAACCCCTGCCACGGCTGCC
>NZ_JRJY01000080.1:0-6884 GCF_000801015.1 Aeromonas sp. ZOR0001
TAATGCGGGGGTCACAGGTTCGAATCCCGTCATAGCCACCATTAATATTGCGGAAGTGGCGAAATTGGTAGACGCACCAGATTTAGGTTCTGGCGCCCTAGGCGTGAGAGTTCGAGTCTCTCCTTCCGCACCATTAATAGCTGTACCAAACAGACCAGCTCACGCTGGTTTTTTTGTATCTGAAATTTGCCTCTCCCCAGTTTTTCTCTCGCTCCTCTATTAACCCAGCTCCACGTTAATTCCCGTCCACATCACTCTTCACTGATTCCGAGCACGCCTTGCCACTCTTGTCTCCCGGCCATAAAAAAGCGGCCCGCAGGCCGCTGGTGCACACATTCATCATCCCGGTTATCAGAACGGGAAGAACCAGGGGATCGCTACCACGCTGACCGCCATCACCAACAGGGTGAATGGCACCCCGATACGGATAAAATCGGCAAACTTGTAGTTGCCCGGCCCCAGTACCAGGGTATTCACCGGTGACGAGACCGGCGTCATAAAAGCGGCCGAGGCGGCAATGGCAATGGTCATGGCAAACGGATAGGGCGAGACTCCCATCTGCTGGGCCGTGCCCAGCGCAATAGGCGCCATCAATACCGCCGTCGCCGTGTTGGAGATAAAGAGCCCGATCACCGCGCAGAGGGCAAACAGGCTGGCCAGCATGACCCGCGGCCCCATCTCCCCGACCGCATTGATCAGGCCACCGACGATCAGATCCACCCCGCCGGTTTTTTGCAGCGCCAGCGCAAAGGGGAGCATGCCGACGATGAGGATCAGGGTCGGCCAGTGGATCGACTTGTAGGCACTTTCCATATCGATGCAGCGAAACTTGCCCATCAGCAGACAGGCGATCAGCGCGGCAATCACGTTGGGCACCGGATCGGTCACCATCAGCAGGATCATCACTCCAAGACAGAAGAGGGCATGAATGGCCTGGCTGCGGGCGGGGGCCATCTCGTCCACTTCGGCGGGCAGCCCCATCAGCAGAAAGTCGCGGCTATGGGTCTGCAACTGTCTGATGTGGCTCCAGTTCCCTACCACCAGCAGGGTGTCGCCCATCTGCAGTGGCTCATCCACCAGCTTGCCTGCCAGTGCCTCACCGTCGCGGCGCAGCCCCACCACGCTCAGGCCATAGCTGGAGCGGAAGGTCACCTCACGCACGCTTTTACCCAGCAGCTTGGACTCGGGGATCAGCGACACCTCGGCCATCCCCACCTCCCGCGCCTGATCGGAGAAGTACTCCCCGCGCAGGATCATGGGTTCGAGCCGCGCCTCGCTGCAAAACGCCCGCACATCCACCTCGGGGTCTGACATGTCGATCAGCAGCACATCCTTCGCCTGGAACTCACTGATCCCCGACACTGGCACCATCACCCGGCGAAACTTGCGCCAGCGCTCCACCCCGATGACGTGGGCACCATAACGGGCACGCAGTTGCAGCTCGTCCAGGGTGTGACCAATCAGCGGGGAGTCAGGCCGCAGCGCCAGACGACGGGCCCGACCGGCCAGTCGGTAGTCTCGGATGAGATCGCGCAGGGTGCGGCGCCCGGTCGGCTTGCCTTTGCCCTCTTCTCCCTCGCCCACCAAAGAGCCGCGCACCAGCAGCATGTAGAGGATGCCCAGCCCCAGGATCAGCACGCCCATGGGGGTGAAATCGAAGAACCCGAAACCGTGAATGCCATGACGCATCAGCTCGCTGTTGACCACCATGTTGGGGGGCGTGGCCACCAGCGTCATCATGCCGCTGATCAGCCCGGCAAAACCGAGGGGCATCATCAGGCGACCGGCCGGGATCCCCATCCGGTTCGCCACGCTCAGCACCACCGGGATAAAGATGGCCACCACTCCGGTGCTGCTCATCACAGCCCCCAGACTCGCCACCGCTACCATCAGCAACACCAGCAGCTTGGTCTCGCTGCTACCCGCCACCTTCACCAATGCATCCCCCACCTGATAGGCGATGCCGGTGCGAACCAGCCCCTCACCCACCACAAACAGGGCGGCAATCAGGATAACGTTGGGATCGCTGAAACCCGCCAGCGCCTCCGGCAGGGTGAGGGTGCCGCTCAGCACAAAGAGGATAATGATCAACAGGGCGACCACGTCCATGCGCACCTTGTTGGTCATGAAGAGATAGATGGCGCCAGCCAGCAGACAGAGCACCCAGACAAGCTCGGAATTCAATACAACCTCCTTTTATCACGTGATTCTCCTCCCGGAGAGTGGACTCTATCAGACCACAGCCATGGCGCTATCATCTTGCTACATATCAATAAAGTCCGGCCCGCCGGGGCCCCATAACCCATCACTGCTGGAATAACCGGGCACCAGCGGCGATTTCTTTGATATGGGCCAAGCCCGGGGCGGACAAAAGTCCTGCCCCTACTCCCCCTCACCCCTTAGAATGGCGCCCTCGCATACTAACCCTCATGTCCAAGGATCAGAAAATGAGCATATTCGAGCTGTTCAGCATCAATAACACGCTGGTGACCATACCGCTGGGTGGCGGCTATGCCATGTCATGGATTGAAGCCATCGGCACCCTGTTCGGGCTGGCCTGTATCTGGTTCGCCAGTCAGGAGAAGACCATCAACTACCTGTTTGGCCTGATCAACGTCAGCCTGTTTGCCATCATCTTCTTCCAGATCCAGCTCTACGGACTGTTGCTGCTGCAGCTGTTCTTCTTCTGCGCCAACGTCTACGGCTGGTACGCCTGGACCCGCCCGGCCAACGATCAGGGGGATACCCTGCAGATCCGCTGGCTCAGCAGATCCAAACTGATGGTGACCGCCGCCGTGAGCGTGCTGGCCATCGCTCTGCTGACCCGCTATATCGACCCGGTCTTCGCCACCCTGGCGCGTACCTCGGTCTCCCTGCTCAACCTGTTTGGTGCCAACCTTGCCATCCCCGAGCCCTCCCCCGATGCCTTCCCGTTCTGGGATGCCAGCATGACGGTGCTCTCGGTGGTCGCCCAGATCCTGATGACCCGCAAATACGTGGAGAACTGGATCCTCTGGGTCGTCATCAACATCATCAGCATCGGTGTCTATGCCGCGCAGGGCGTCTACGCCATGTCGCTCGAATACCTGATCCTGCTGTTTATCGCCGCCAACGGCACCCGCCTCTGGGTGATTGCCGCCAAGCGCCAGCCACAAGGTCTGTGAGCCATGAGTCTGTTACCCCATCTCCAGTGCAGCCCCGACCAGATTGCCGAGCGGGTGGTACTGTGCGGCGACCCGGCCCGGGTCGATCGCATCGCCAGCCAGCTTGAAGAGTGTGAGGTGCTGGGGCAAAACCGGGAGTTTCGCCTCATCAACGGATCCTATCAGGGGCAGCCCATCACGGTTTGCAGCACCGGCATTGGCGGTGCCTCGGCCATCATAGCGCTGGAGGAGCTGGTGCAAGCCGGCGCCCGCTCGCTTATTCGGGTCGGCTCCGCCGGTGCCCTGCAGCACGACATCGGCCTTGGCGACCTTATCGTGGTGGAAGGGGCGGTTCGCAATGAGGGGGCCTCACAGGCCTATCTGCCCGCCGAGTACCCCGCCTGCGCCGATATCTGGCTGCAAGCGGCCCTGCTCAACCATGTGGCCACTAGCAGCCAGCCTCATTGGCACGGGCTGGTACGCTCCCACGACAGCTTTTATCGAGATGATGAGCAGGAGGTGTGCCGCTACTGGCATGCCCGTGGCGTGCTCGGCGCCGATATGGAGACCGCCTCCCTGCTGACTGTAGGGCGCCTGCGCAAGGTGCGGGTTGCCGCCGTGCTCTGCAACGTGGTGCTGTTCGAGCAGGATGTGCAACAAGGGGTAGCGGATTACGCCAGTGCCGAACAGGCGATGATGGCCGGTGAGCAGCAAGCCATCGCGGCCGCCCTCCACGCTCTGGTGCAATAAACCGCAAACCGTTAACTGCGGCACATCCGCTACCGTGCGGGCTGGTATCCGGCCCGCACTCTTGCTAGCCTCATGGCCCTCGTCATCCGGTGCGACAGGCAAGTCATGCAGCAACAGCCCTACCCCCTCGGCCGTTTTCACGCCGAACTCCAGCAGCTTGAACCCCGCTTTGCCGCGGCGCTCGACGCCTGCACACTGTTTCTGCGCCGTTACCTACCGGGCGAATTGATCATGCGGCAGGGGGAGCAGAGCGAGCAGCTCTATCTGGTCGAACATGGCCGGGTCTCCCTCAACAGCACGGTACACTCTGGCCGCCGCTTCCAGCTTGGCGAAATTGAGTGCCACAGCCAAATCTTCGGCGAGATGGAGTTCTTCAGCGCAACCCCGGTACAGTGGAACGTGGTGGCCGAGACCGAGCTGGATGCCCGAGTCATCTGCGCCAACAAACTAGCCCAGCGCCTGCTGGCAGAACCTGAGTTGACCCTCTTTTTCGCTGCGGCGCTTGCCAGCGACTATCTCGACACCCTGGAGATCACCACCAGCCGGCTGCTCCACCCCATCGCCTACAACATCGCCTATGAGCTATGGCGTGAGCGCCAGCGCACTCCGATGCTGGGATCGCGCAAGCGGGCCCATGAGGCGGCGCGCTTCGGCACCACCGAGCGGGTTTACCGCCGCGCCCTCAAGGAGCTGGTCGAACAGGGCATAATTGCCGACAGCAGTGACGGCCCCGTTATCGCCGATCTGGCCAGGCTGCGCGCCTATCTCGATCTTTGATTTCCATTCACCTCATTTCGATTCACCCAGTCAGGAGTCACCATGTCTGCTCATTCCTATCCCGAATTCACCTTCTTCAGCCGCTTCGTTGCCGACATTCAGGCGGGCCGCAAGACCATCACCATCCGCGACGAGAGCGAGGCCAACTGGCAACCCGGCCAACGTCTGGCGCTGTTCACCAACCCGGAGCACCAGCCCTTTGGCACCATAGAGGTGCTCTCGGTCAAGGCGGTCGCCTTCGATGAACTGAATGACAAGCACGCCCGTCAGGAGAACATGACCCTCCCCGAGCTCAAACAGGTGATCCGCGAGATCTACCCCGATCTACCGCCGCTCTATGTGATTGAATTCAAACTGATTGCCTGAGCCGGATTTGGCCTTTGCCGAGCAATGTGTTAATAGTGTCCTCTTTTGAATCATGGAGGTGACCCGAGTGTTTGAGATAGCGAGCCTGAAAGAGGGGATGATGCACGGGGTCGAGCTGTTCCAGCTACTGCTGGAGATCATCTCCATCGCCTGTGTAGTGATAGGGCTTGGCAAAACCCTCTGGCTGGCGGCAAGAGTGCGGGATCACCAGCCCGGCTTTCCGCGCATTCGTCTCTGCTTTGGCAGCTGGCTCATTCTGGCGCTGGAGTTCCAGCTCGCCGCAGACATCCTGGCCACCACGGTCGCGCCGAGCAAGGAGGAGCTGATCCGCCTTGCCATCATCGCGGTGATCCGCACCTTCCTGAACTACTTCCTCGGCAAGGAGCTGGAAGCACAAGCGGAGCGCCAACAAGAGAAGGCAGAACGCCAGCAGGAGCAGCGCAGCGAGCAGGCCAAGGCTGCTCAATAGCCTGTATCGCTGCGGTGCATCAGCGCTAAGTGCCGTGCCATCCCGACCACCTCCGTGGCTCGGGATGGCGCCTTTGTGACCCTCCCCGCACTTTTGGGAATCAGCCAACAATGGAACCCTTTTCAAGGTTTCCCCTGCCCTGTTGACTGCCCGTTCATCTGCGTAAGATAGAAAATCTTCTCCCCCAACCGGCCACGCTGATGAATACGCACTCCCTTCACACGCCCGATATCGACCTCGATAGCTGCATCATCTACCAGATCTACCCCATTAGTTTTCAGGACAGCGATGGCGACGGCATGGGCGATATCAACGGCATCCGTCAGCGCCTCGACTATCTGGCCACCCTCGGGGTCGATATGCTCTGGCTCACCCCCATCTATCGCTCCCCCAAACGGGACAACGGCTATGACGTGGCGGACTACCGTGCCATCGACCCCGCCTTCGGCACCCTGGCCGAGATGGAAATGCTGATAGCCGAAGCGGCCGCTCACGGCATCGGCATCATGATGGATATAGTCGCCAACCATACCTCCACCGAGCACGAGTGGTTTGTGAAAGCGCTGGCGGGGGATCCCCGCTATCAGGACTACTACGTATTCCGGGATCAAACCTTTGTCGATGCCCACCCCATTACCTCGATTTTTGGCGGCAGCGGCTGGCAGTATGTGCCAGCGCTTGATCGCTACTACCTGCACAACTTCGACGCGAGTCAGGCCGATCTGGACTGGGACAACCCGGCGGTGCGGGCCGAAATGGCAGAGGTGATCAACTTCTGGCTGGGCAAAGGGATCAAGGGATTTCGCTTCGATGTGATCGACATGGTGAGCAAGGAGTGGGACCGACTGGCCATGAGCAACGGCCCGCGCCTGCACGACTATATCCGCGAGCTCAATGCCGCGAGCTTCGGCGGCAAGGGGATCATCACGGTGGGGGAGACCTGGGGGGCCGATCTCGCCCATATGCTGAACTATTCGAACCACGATGGCAGCGAGTTCAGCATGGTGTTCAACTTCGAGCATCTGGGGCTGGGCAGTGACAAGTGGTCATCCCGCTTTGCTCCCCTCGTCTTCAAGCGAGCCATGGCCCGCCACCAGCAAGGGCTGCACGGTCAGGGCTGGAACAGCCTGTTTCTCGGCAACCACGACCTGCCCCGCGCCGTCTCCCGCTTTGGCGATGACAGGCCAAAGTGGCGGGAAACCAGCGCCAAGCTGTGGGCCATGGTGCTGCATATGATGCAGGGTACTCCCTTCATCTATCAGGGGGAGGAGCTGGCTATGACCAACCGCCACTGGCAGCCGGGCGAGCTGCGCGATGTGGAGGCGCTCAACTACCGCGCCAGCCAGTCAGGGCTGGATCCTGCCGAGCTGAGTCGGCGG
>NZ_JRJY01000080.1:7019-8499 GCF_000801015.1 Aeromonas sp. ZOR0001
GATGCCATCGGCCGCGACAATGCCCGCACCCCGATGCAGTGGGACGCCGGCCCCCGCGCCGGTTTCAGCGCCACCACACCCTGGATTGCCCTCAACGCCAATCACATCGAGATTAATGCCGCCGAGCAGCTGGCCCGCCCCGACTCGCCGTTTCACTGCTATCGCCAGCTCATCGCCCTGCGCAAGGCCCACCCGGTCATTCGCCACGGCAATTTCGAGCTGCTGGATGGGGATGATCCCGAGCGCATCAGCTATCGCCGCCACTGGCAGGATCCGGCCAGCGGAGAGCGGCACACCCTGCTGCTGCTCGCCAATCTCACGGCGAACCCCTTGCCGATGCCCCACTTCGACAAGGTGGCAGATGAGATGCGGTTGCTGCTGGCCAATTACCCAGGCGAACCGCTGCCACTCTTCGCCCCTTATCAGTGCGCCATCTGGCTGCGAGTGGATCAGGGTTAACCCCGTGCTGAGGGGCCATACCAATGGCCCGTCAGCCACCTCCCGTCGGCTGTCAGCAGAAAATCACGTCCCCACGCGACAGGATTAAATTAACCACTATTACTGACTTATTAATTGATTATTTATCCCGTTTGATACGCTCTCATTGCCCCTCTTACTATGCCAGAGACCTATCCATTGCCGATGCAACTATCGGCCTTCAAACTGGCATAGCAAAGTGGAAAACAGATGATCACCACAGACGGGAATAACGCAGTCGCCTCGGTGGCGTACCGCACCAGCGAAGTCATCGCCATCTACCCCATCACCCCCAGCTCGGCCATGGCCGAGCAGTCGTCGGCCTGGTCGAGCGAGCGGGGCAAGAATCTCTGGGGGGATGTGCCCCGGGTTGTCGAGATGCAGTCGGAAGGGGGCGCCATTGCCGCCGTCCACGGCGCCCTGCAGACCGGCGCGCTGGCGACCTCGTTTACCTCGTCGCAGGGGCTGCTGCTGATGATCCCCAACCTCTACAAGCTGGCGGGTCAGCTCATCCCCTTCGTGCTGCATGTGGCGGCGCGCACCGTGGCGACCCATGCGCTATCGATCTTTGGCGATCACTCGGACGTGATGGCGGTGCGCCAGACCGGCTGTGCCATGCTCTGTGCCAGCAATGTGCAGGAGGCGCAGGATTTCGCCCTGATCTCCCAGATAGCGAGCCTCAACAGCCGCCTCCCCTTTATCCACTTCTTCGACGGCTTTCGTACCTCTCACGAGATCGCCAAGATAGCGCCGCTCGCTGACGACACCCTGCGAGCCCTGCTGCCGGCAGATGCCATCCGTGCCCATCGTGACCGGGCGCTCACCCCCGACAAACCGGTCATTCGCGGCACCGCCGCCAACCCGGACACCTACTTCCAGTGCCGGGAGGCGAGCAACCCCTGGTATGACGCCGCCTATGGCCATGTGAGTGAGGCGATGCAGGCTTTTGGCGAGCAGACCGGCCGCCACTACCGGCCGTTTGAATATGTCGGCCACCCGCAGG
>NZ_JRJY01000080.1:8643-9774 GCF_000801015.1 Aeromonas sp. ZOR0001
GGATTGTGGTACTGATGGGCTCGGCCATCGGCACCTGTGAAGAGGTGATCGAGCGCCTGCTGGCCCAAGGGGAGAAGGTAGGTCTGGTGAAGGTGCGGCTGTTCCGCCCCTTCTCGGCCGGGCACCTGTTGGCCGCGATTCCCGAGAGTGCCCGCACCATCGCCGTGCTGGATCGCACCAAGGAACCGGGCGCACAGGCCGAGCCACTCTATCTCGACGTGATGACAGCGCTGGCCGAAGCGCTCAGCCGGGGCGAGCGGGCAAGCCTGCCGCGGGTCATCGGTGGTCGCTACGGCCTCTCCTCCAAGGAGTTCGGCCCCGCCTGCGCGCTGGCGGTGTTTGCCGAACTGGCGCAAGAGAACCCGCGCCCGCGCTTTACCGTCGGCATCTTCGATGACATCACAGGTCTCTCGCTACCGCAGCCCGCGCTGAATTCGCAAAGCCTCATTCACGGCCAGCAACACAAGCTGGAAGCGCTCTTCTACGGCCTTGGCAGCGACGGCACCGTCTCGGCGGCCAAGAACAGCATCAAGATCCTCGGCAACCACACCGACCTCTATCCGCAGGGCTATTTCGTCTACGACTCCAAGAAGGCGGGTGGCCTCACCGTCTCTCACCTGCGGGTGGGCGAGCGGCCGCTGCAATCGGCCTATCTGGTGGAAGAGGCGGACTTTATCGGCTGCCATCAGTGGCAGTTTGTCGACAAGTACCGGATAGCGGAGCGCTTGAAAGCGGGTGGCATCTTCCTGCTCAACACCCCCTACAGCGAAGCGGAGATCTGGCAACGCCTACCCAGCGAGGTACAGCACGCCCTGCGCGAGAAAGAAGCGCGCTTCTACATCATCAACGCCGCCAGGATTGCCCGCGACTGCCAGCTCGGCAACCGCATCAATACCGTGATGCAGATGGCCTTCTTCCAGCTCAGCGCCATCATTCCCCCCGCAGAGGCGACCAGCCTGCTGAAGCAGGCCATCGCCACCAGCTATGGTAGCAAGGGACAGACACTGGTCGAGCGCAACTGGATGGCACTGGAGGCAACCTGCGCCGCCCTGACCCGGGTGCCGCTGGGTGAGCTGGATCCCGCCAGCCGCCCCCGCCCGCCGGTGGTTTCGGCCAAGGCCCCCGACTTTG
>NZ_JRJY01000080.1:9855-88885 GCF_000801015.1 Aeromonas sp. ZOR0001
GACCGTCACCGCCGCCATGCTGGCTGGGCTGGGTGACAACCTGCCGGTCTCCGCCTTCCCGCCGGATGGTACCTGGCCAGTCGGCACCACCCGCTGGGAGAAGCGCAATATCGCCAAGGAGATCCCCATCTGGGAGGCGGAGCTATGCACCCAGTGCAACTACTGTGTCGCCGCCTGTCCCCACTCGGCCATTCGCGCCAAGGTGGTGGAAGCGGATGCGCTGGCCGCTGCTCCCACCACTCTCGATGCGCTGGATGTGAAATCCCGTGACATGCGCGGCCAACAGTACGTGCTGCAGGTGGCGCCGGAGGATTGCACCGGCTGCAACCTCTGCGTCGAGGTGTGCCCGGCCAAGGATCGCAGCAACCCGGATCGCAAGGCGATCAATATGGCTTCACGCCTCGCTCACCTCGACGAGCAGAAGGCCAACTACGACTTCTTCCTCGATCTGCCAGAGCGCAGCGCCGAGCAGCTGGAGCGCATCGACATTCGCACCTCCCAGCTCATCTCGCCGCTGTTTGAATACTCGGGCGCCTGCTCCGGCTGTGGCGAGACTCCCTACATCAAGCTGCTGACCCAGCTCTATGGCGATCGACTGCTGATTGCCAACGCCACCGGCTGCTCGTCCATTTATGGCGGCAACCTGCCTACCACCCCCTACACCACCAACGCAGAGGGGCGCGGGCCGGCCTGGGCCAACTCGCTGTTTGAAGACAACGCCGAGTTCGGACTGGGCTTCCGTCTCACCGTCGATCAGCACAGGGAGCGGGTGCGCCGTCTGCTGGCGAGCCTGGGCGACACCATACCGGTGGCGCTGCGCGAGGTGCTCGGCGATGCCACCCTGCCGGTTGCCGAGCAGCGGGCCCATATCCAGCAGTTGCGAGCGCTGCTGCAACAGAGCAAGACTCCGGAGGCCCTTGAGCTGGCTCGCGATGCGGACTATCTGGTGGAGAAATCGGTCTGGCTCATCGGCGGCGATGGCTGGGCCTACGACATCGGCTTTGGCGGGCTCGACCATGTGCTGAGTCTGGGGGAAAACATCAATGTGCTGGTGCTCGACACCCAGTGCTACTCCAACACCGGCGGCCAACAGTCGAAGGCAACCCCGCTTGGGGCCATCACCAAGTTTGGCGAGCAGGGCAAGCGCAAGGGGCGCAAGGATCTCGGGGCCAGCGTGATGATGTATGGTCACGTCTATGTGGCGCAGATCTCCCTCGGCGCCCAGATGAACCAGACGGTAAAAGCGATTCAGGAGGCGGAAGCCTACCCGGGCCCCTCGCTCATCATCGCCTACAGCCCCTGCGAGGAGCATGGCTACGACATGGCCGAGAGCCATGAGCAGATGAAACAGCTGACTGCCACCGGCTTCTGGCCTCTCTACCGCTTCGATCCGCACCGCGCTGACGAGGGCAAGTTGCCGCTGGCACTCGACTCGCGGGCACCCAATGCCTCGCTGGCCGAGACCTTGCGCCATGAGCCCCGCTTCCAGCGGCTGGAGCGCCAGCTGCCGGAGGTGGCCAACCAGCTCTATGAAGAGGCGGAGCAGGAGGCCAATCGCCGCTTCGCCTGGCTAAGCCAGCTGGCAGGCAAGGAGAGTCCGGCGCAGGAGTAACTCGCGCATGGCTTGATGGCAACAGCCACGCTATTCGCCAAATAACAATCAGGGCTCCCCGCGGGGAGCCCTGATGCTATCTATGGTGAGCCTATGTCGGCACAGGCCGGATCAGGCGCTGATGGAGGCCAGCTCGTGGCGCTTCAACGCCAGCAAGGTGATGAGCAGCGCCAGCGTGGCGATCAGTGCCATGCCGATATAGGTTGCGCTGAAGCCCGGGGCCAGCAGATCGGGGGCGAGCCGGCTCAGATCGCCATCGCTGCCGGCTGGCAGGCGGAAATGAAACAGCATGGAGCAGATGGCCACGCCGACGGCACCGCCAAGCTCCCGCCCGAAGTTGAACAGCGACATGCCGATGCCGCGATCCTGCCGTGGCAGGGCATTTTGCACCACCACCGAGAGGGCGGGCAGCACCAGACCCAGACCAATACCCGCAAACCCGAGCGCCAGTCTGACCCAGGCATCGAAGTGGATCTGCCACAGCGCCACCGCCGCCAGCGCAAACCCGACCGCAACAAAGCTTTTGTAGTGACCGGTACGGCCAATCAGCTTGCCACCGACAAAGGCCCCGGCGGTGATGCAAATCATGAAGATCACCATGCTCATCCCGCTCTCGCTGGCGCTCATCCCCTTCTGCCACTGCATCTGCAATGGCAGATAGACCAGCACGGCAAACATCAGCAACTGGGAGAGCATCACCAGCAGCACGCTCACCAGATAGCCGGGCAACCGGGCCAGATGGGCGGGCAATATGGGGTCGTGGGCACGCCGCTCAATCAGAATCAGCAGCAGCAGTGCCACGCCCAGCGCCGCCGAAAGCCAGACGGCGGGCAGCGCCGCCTCCGGCGAGAGCAGCAACAGGGTGAGCGTGGTGACGGTAATCAGCAGACCCGCCCCCTTCCAGTCGAAGCGACTGTGGCGACGCACGTTGAGCTGCTTGAGGTTGCGGTTGATGAGAAAGACCGCCAGCGCCCCGAGCGGCAGATTGATCCAGAAGATCCAGCGCCAGCTGAGCTGCTCGGTGAAGTAGCCGCCGAGCAAGGGGCCGGCGATGCTGGAGACCGCATAGACCGCTGAGATGTAGCCCTGATATTTGCCCACCTCCCGCGGCGGAATGGTATCGGCAATCACGGTAAACGCGAGGGCAATCAGGCCGCCCCCCCCCAGCCCTTGCAGCACCCGCGCAGCCAGCAGGGTCTGCAGATCCTGGGAGAGGGCGCAGGCCACCGAGCCCGCCAGAAACAGGCCGATGCCGATATTGAGCATCCGCACCCGGCCAAAGAGATCGCTCAGCTTGCCGTAGAGAGGTAGCACGGCGGTGGCCGCCAGCAGGTAGGCGGTGACCACCCAGGTGAGGGCGGCACCGGCGTGCAACTCGGCGCCAATCATGGGCAGCGGGGTGGTGACTATGCTCTTTTCCAGTGAACCGAGCGCGATCACCAGCGCCACACTGGAGAAAATGGTTTTGGGGGATATTTTCGAGGTCATAAGCGGACTCGCTGATCTGATATGCCAAAGTATCCGGCAATGAACGGATTATTGTCTCACAAATCAGCAAGAGATAGAAAAAACGGCGGCCACAATCTGCCCAACCATGAGGCCGATCCCACAAAACGCCGACCATTTCTGTTAGCCTGCTCTATTTGATTCGAGGAGCCCCCATGAGCGAGCGTGAGCAGTACGGGTTTGATCACTACGATGCCCTGATTTTCGATATGGATGGCACTTTGGTAGATTCCATGCCCCTTCATCTGGATGCCTGGGAGCTCACCTGCGCCGAATTCGGCATCCCCTTCGAGCGGGAACAGCTCTATCAGTACGGCGGCATTCCCACCCGCAAGATCATCGCCATGCTGGCCGAGCAGCAGGGGCTGACGGTGGATGTCGAGGCTTTTACCCGCCGCAAGATTGCCCTCTACATGGCGCACATCGACAAGGTCAGCGTCTTTCCCAAGATGTGGGAGCTGGTCAGGCACTATCACGGCAAGGTCAAGATGGGGATTGGCACCGGCTCACCGCGCAATCAGGCGGACTCCATCCTGAAAAGTACCGGACTCGACGCCTATATCTCGGTGGTGGTGAGCGCCGATGATGTCACCAACCACAAGCCGCACCCTGATACCTTCTTGCAGGTGGCCGAACTGCTCGGCGCCAATCCCGCCAACAGTCTGGTATTTGAAGATACCCGGATCGGGCTTGAGGCTGGCAAGGCGGCAGGGATGGATACCGTGCTGGTTATCGAAGGTGACCTGCACCAGCGGTAAAGTACTCAGGGCAAGCAGGCAAACCGATAAAATGGTGCCATCACAGTGGCACCATTTTTTATTCACGTGAGCATAGCGGCAGCGTCAGTGCCCGGACAGAGTTGCGATCGCAGCCGGAATAGCGGCCACCGTCAAACAAAGGGCGTTGGCCTCGTCCTGTAGTGCCTGATGAATGCGAAGCAACTCAAGGGCTTCGGCCGGAGTATCTGCAAAGGTGGGGGCGGCGATGGCGGCAAATCCCTGTTCGACTAGTTGACGACGCTCATCGCTATAGCTGGGTGCATTGGCATCTAGATAGGTAAGCGCCTGACCCTGCTTGAAAAAGTGATAGTTAGGCATCGATTGGCCCCGCAAAAATAAAGCGCCATTCTACTCCTTTTTGCTCCGCCGCCAGCGTCAATCTGTGTCGTCTCAAGTGATCTAGTTCACATTTTTATCAACAAATTTTCACCTGTTAGGCGCCGTCCAAATCCCCTCTTCACGCGGCGTCAGACAACACCCGATACCGTCACTCGGCGCCAAACAAAACGCCTCCACAAAGGAGGCGTTGCGACTGAAACAGGGTGGCTCCCGTTACATGGCATTCGTCGATTCGAAGATCTTGTCCGCCGAAGCCTCGACGAAGCCCGGATAGAGCACGCCATCGGCCTGCGGATAGCGCAGGGCAAACTCGTAGAAGCAGCTCGGGATGGTACGCACCCCATCGCTGAACGGCACCTCTGCTTTGTCGGCCATGGTGGAGGATTGCTCCAGCATCACCTGCGGATCCCCTTTCACCTCGCCACCCACGCTGTTGAGCACGAAACCCGCCGCCTTGAGCGCCGCATTGACCTGATGGATGGTGTCGAAATCCTTCAACTTGTTGATATTGACCGTGAAGTGGTTGGCACGATAGCCCCATGCTGCCATCCAGGCCGCATACTCGCTCTCCGCCAGCAGAGTCTGATAATCGGCATAGGAGACCTGCCAGGGGGCGCCGGTGTAGAGAAATGCCGGGGTATCGGTCAGATGATCGGGCACCTGATCCGCCAGCTTGTGGATGATGGCCTGCGCCGCTGGGGAGAGCTCTTCCACCTTCAGCTCGCTGATAAACACCTTGGGAGCGTCCGGATCCTGATGCTCGAAGTGCTTGGCGTAGAGCTTCTTGGCCTTGAAAACGTACTCGCCCTTCTGCTCGTAACCGAGCGCCAGGAAGTGGGCGGCCAGCTTCTCCAGCCCCAGCTTGGGCAGGTTGTAGGTACGAAACGCCACGTGATCGTTGACGATGGGCTCGCCGCCACCCAGCAGGGTGTGCACCTTGAGGGCGCTCGGGGTCACCTTGATGTAGTTGTCCCACAGATGGCTGAACAGGGTGTCGATATCCTTTTGCATCTCTCTTTCCTTTGATTGCGGGTACAGATGGGGGCACCGCTGGATGCCCCGTGTCGTTATTAGAAGCGCAGGCCGGGCGACAGTTGCTCCGGCATGGCGGCTTTGCTGTCTTCAACGGAGGCAACTGGGTAAGCACAGTAGTCAGCAGCGTAGTAGGCGCTCGCTCTGTGGTTGCCGGAAGCGCCGATACCACCAAACGGCGCGGCACTGGATGCACCGGTAATGGGCTTGTTCCAGTTGACGATGCCGGCGCGGATCCGCTTGAAGAAGTGGTGCCAGTCCGCCTCCTTGTCACCCAGCAGACCGGCCGAGAGACCATAACGGGTAGCATTGCCCTGATCGATGGCGGCATCGAAATCGTCATAGCGAATGAGTTGCAGCAGCGGGCCGAAGTACTCTTCGTCAGGCAGCGCGCTCACTGAGGTCACGTCGATAATGCCCGGGGAGACAAAGCCGGTGCCCGCTTCCAGGTGCTTGAGGGTAAGCAGGCTCTCGCCACCGAGGCGCTGCAGGTTGGCTTGCGCCTCGACCATGCCCTGTGCTGCCTTCTCGCTTATCATCGAACCCATGAAAGGCTGCTCGGCGGCGTCATAGAGGCCGACCTTGATCTGGCTGACCACCTCGATCAGTCGCTTGACCAGCGCATCGCCCCGCTCGCCGCGCTCGACAAACAGACGGCGGGAACAGGTGCAACGTTGACCCGAGGTTATAAATGCCGACTGGACGATGGCATGGACGGCGCCGTCGATGTCGCTCACATCTTTCACGATCAGCGGGTTGTTGCCGCCCATCTCGAGAGCCAGAATTTTGCCCGGCTGACCGGCAAACTGCTGATGAAGGAAATGGCCGGTGCGGGAGGAGCCGGTGAAGAAGAGGCCGTCGATATCGAGGTTGCCAGCCAGCGCCTTGCCAGTCTCTACCTCCCCTTGCACCAGATTGAGCACCCCCTTGGGCAATCCGGCCTGCTGCCACACCTTGACCATGGCTTCCGCGACCATGGGGGTCAGCTCGGAGGGTTTGAACACCACGGCGTTACCCGCAATCAGCGCCGGGACTATATGGCCGTTGGGCAGATGGCCCGGGAAGTTGTAGGGGCCGAACACCGCCACCACACCGTGGGGCTTGTGACGGACAAACGCCTTGGCGCCCGGCATGGCATTTTCAACGGTGCCGGTACGCTCGTCATGGGCACGGATGGAGATAGCAATCTTGCCCTGCATGGCGGCTACTTCGGTACGGGTCTCCCACAGCGGTTTGCCTGTTTCGCGGGCGATGGTCAGGGCCAGCGCCTCTTTCTGCTCGCCAAGCAGGTCGGCATAACGACGCACTATGGCCAGACGATCCTCAAGGCTCATGTCCGCCCAGTGGTAGAAGGCGGCACGGGCGGCATTGACGGCGGCATCCACCTGCGCCGCACTGGCGGCAGCCCCCTGCCAGATCACCTCGTTCTTGGCCGGATCGGTTGACTCGAACGGCTTGCCTTCACCGGCAAGCCACTGACCGTCGATAAATTGCACTAACTGGCTCATCCATTCACTCCCTGTCGCTGGCAGGCAGCCTCGGCTGCCTGTCTGATAATCGGTTTGCTTGTCCTGTTTGCCTCAGTCGAGGTCAACCACCCGCACCATGTCGCCATCCTGCACCTTGAGTGCCGCCGCCATCTTGGGCGGAATGATGGCTTCGTGCTTGTCGAGATCGACCCGGATATTGCCGTAGCAGGCGCGGTAATGTTCGAAACGGCTGTTGCAGATAAGGTGGGTCTTGCCACCGATGGGCTCGCCCACCAGCACCCGCAGCTTCTTGCTGCGGCGCACGCTGCGGATATTCTTCACGTCGCACTCGACGGTGGGGCCCGCATCGAAAATATCGACGTAGCCACGGTTCACGAAGCCCTCGTCCTGCAGCATCTTGATGGCCGGGCGGGTCTTCTCGTGGGTCTGGCCGATAACGGCCCGCGCCTCTTTGCTCAGCAAATTGACGTAGATGGGGTACTTGGGCATCAGTTCGGCGATAAAACGCTTCTTGCCGATGCCGGTCAGATAGTCGACGGTAGGAAAATCCATCGAGAAGAAGTGGGTTTGCAGCCACTCGTAGAAGGGGCTGTGACCGTTGGCATCGGAGACGCCGCGCATCTCGGCGAAGACGGTCTCGTCAAACAGCTCGGGGTGCTCGGCCATAAACAGAAAGCGGTGCTTGGAGAGCAGGCGGCCGTTGAGCCCCTCGCGGGCACATTCGCGCAAAAACAGGGTGCAGAGCTCGGAGTTGCCGGTGTAGTCGTTAGAGAGGGTCAGGGTTTCAACGACGTTGTAGATGCCGAGCTTGGGAGAAGAGTGCACCACCTTGCCGATGTGGTAGTTGTAAAACGGCTGGGAGAGGCCAACCGCGGCATCGATGGCACAGGTGCCGACCATCTCGCCGGTCTCCAGATCCTCAGCCACGAAGAAGTAGAGGCAGTCCCCCTTGCCGGCGGGCTTGTCGGAAAAAGTCTGGGTAGAGGCATCAATCTTGCGCTGCAGCAGCTCATCGTTGACGGGCAACGAGGTCATGCCGGTGCCGGACTCGATGGCGCAGGTCTTGAGCCCGGCAAAATCTTTTTGCTCGATGGGACGGATAACCAACATAAATGACAACTCCCTTTCATTGACGACAGGTGGGGTCCCGGCTCCTGCCGGGAGAGCTCCCCACCTCAATTTGGAATCAGGCGTTAACCACCTGGGCAACCGCCTTCTCGAAGCGGACCAACCCTTCCTTGATGTCCGCTTCCGGGATCACCAGTGAAGGGGCAAAACGAACCACGTTGGTACCGGCTACCAGTGCCATCAGCCCCTGATCGATGGAGGCCAGCAGGAAGTCGCGGGAGCGCCCCTTGTAGGCATCGCTCAGGGCCGCGCCCAGCAGCAGACCCTTGCCGCGGATCTCGCTAAAGCAGTGGTATTTGGCGTTGATTGCTTCAAGGCCATCGCGGAACAGCTGCTCGCGTTGCTTGATGCCAGCCAGCACCTCCGGAGTATTGATCACGTCGATCACCGCCTCGGCGACCGCACAGGCCAGCGGGTTGCCGCCGTAGGTAGAGCCGTGAGTGCCCACTTTCAGGTAAGAGGCGATTTCGTTGGTGGTCAGCATGGCGCCGATGGGGAAACCGCCACCCAGCGCCTTGGCGCTGGTGAGGATGTCCGGCGTTACGCCCAGACCCATATAGGCATAGAGATCACCGGTCCGGCCGATGCCGGACTGCACTTCGTCATACACCAGCAGGGCATTGTGTTTGTCGCACAGCTCGCGCACCCCTTTGGCAAACTCGTCGGTAGGACGAATGATGCCCCCCTCCCCTTGCAGCGGCTCCATCACCACGGCGCAGGTGTTGTCGGAGATCACCTCGGCCAGCGCCGCCAGATCGTTGTAGGGAACATGGGTAATGTCACCGGGCTTGGGACCGAAGCCATCGGAGTAGGCTGCCTGGCCACCAACGCTGACGGTAAAGAAGGTACGACCGTGGAAGCCCTGATTGAAGGCGATGATCTGGGTCTTCTGCTCACCAAACTTCTCGATGGCGTAGCGGCGAGCCAGCTTGAGGGCCGCTTCATTTGCCTCGGCGCCGGAGTTGCAGAAGTAGACCTTGTCGGCAAAGGTGGCGGCGACCAGCTTCTTGGCCAGACGCAGGGCCGGCTCGTTGGTCATGACGTTGGAGAGGTGCCACAGCTTCTCGCCCTGGGTTTTCAGGGCCTCGACCAGCTTGGGGTGACAGTGACCCAAACCGTTGACGGCGATGCCACCGGCGAAGTCGACATACTCGCGCCCTTCCTGATCCCAGACACGTGACCCTTCACCACGCACCGGGATGATCTTGGCGGGCGCATAGTTGGGAACCATCACTTCATCAAACACTTCACGTGTCACTGCCAACAACTCTGACATATAGCTCTCCTTCGATTCGGCGACAGAATAATCCACCGCCCAAAAGTTAAATCCGTGTAAACGTGACGGGATTATCACAGAAATAAAGTAAAAAGTCTGTAACAAGACGGCCTATAAGGAACAATGTTCGATTGCTCTTGAGATTTTAGGCAACCGCATTGCATAACGACTCAGGGGGGCTTGGCAAGAGATAATTTGGGCAGGAGAGGGGGTGAATAAAGTGTCAGGGAAATTTTTTTTGCCTTCTCTCGAACTTGAGAAGGCGATCACAACTTTTTATGAACGCGCCAGAAAGTTGGCCAGCAACTGATGGCCCTGCTCGCTCAAAATACTCTCCGGATGGAACTGAACACCCTCGATGGGGAGCCTCTTGTGGCGCAGCCCCATGATCTCGTCAAACGAGCCATCGGCATGCTCGCTCCAGGCGGTAATGTCGAAGCAGTCGGGCAGCGTGTCGCGCTCCACCACCAGCGAGTGGTAACGGGTCACCCGAAGCGGGTTGTTGAGCCCCTTGAACACCCCCTCATTGCAATGGCGGATGAGCGAGGTTTTGCCGTGCATTACCTGACGGGCACGGACTACGCGGGCGCCAAAGGCCTGCGCCAGCGACTGATGACCGAGACAGACGCCGAGAATGGGCAGCTTGCCAGCAAAGTGGCTGATGGCATCGAGAGAGATCCCTGCCTCATTGGGCGTACAGGGACCGGGAGAGATCACCAGAAAACGGGGGGAGAGCTGCGCTATGGCATCAAGCGTCAGTTCATCATTGCGCTTGACCACAACCTCTTGTCCCAGGGCGCCGAAATATTGCACCAGGTTCCAGGTAAAAGAGTCGTAGTTATCGATCAACAACAGCATGAGATAACCAACAGCGGAGAATTAACGATCGAGATAACGACCCTGTTCCATTTCCCGTTCACGCTGACACTCGGCCAGATAGATGGCGGCAGCAACGGCAGGGGTTTTATGGTGCTTGTCGATGGCATTGGAGACCATCAACTGCAGGGTATTGAGGTTTTTCGCCTTGCGAAATTTACGTAGCCAGTGACCTTTGTCACTCAGCTCTTCAGCAGAAATAGTTGGTTGAACAGGCATGCTTTCTCTTGGGGATATTACCCAGGTTGAAATAAAGAAATTAAACAAAATAGCCGGGCAGAAAATAAAGAAAGCCAGGCAAATACCCAGCTCTCTTCTACTACACCTTCCCAGTATGTCAGGCTCGAGGAACGAAGCCGACTACATCATATACGCTGGTCAGGGTTTTTTCAGCTCTTTCGCGCGCCTTTTGTGCGCCTTCTGCCAGAATCGCGATCAGATGGGCCTCATCCTGACGCAACTCGTGGAAACGGGCCTGGATCGGTTCCAGCAGCGCAACCACGGCTTCGGCGGTTTCGGTCTTGAGGTGACCGTACATCTTGCCTTCGAAGTGCTGCTCCAGCTCGGGGATGGAGCGACCCGTCACCCCGGACATCAGGGTCAGCAGGTTGGAGACACCCGGTTTGTTTTCCGGGTCGAAACGCACCACCGCCGGCTCGTCGGAATCGGTCACCGCACGCTTGATCTTCTTGACGATCTGCTTGGGATCTTCCAGCAGGCCGATGAAGTTGGCTTCGTTGTCATCCGACTTGGACATCTTCTTGGTCGGATCCTGCAGACTCATCACCCGCGCCCCTTCGGTCGGAATGAAGGGCTCCGGCATGGTGAATACCTCACCATAGAGGTTGTTGAAACGGGTGCAGATGTCGCGGGTCAGCTCCAGATGCTGCTTCTGGTCGTTGCCGACCGGCACCTGATTAGCCTGATAGAGCAGGATGTCGGCCGCCATCAGCACCGGATAACCGAACAGGCCGACGTTGACGTTGTTCTCGAAACGGGCGGACTTGTCCTTGAACTGGGTCATGCGCGACAACTCACCCATCTGGGTATAGCAGTTGAGGATCCAGCCCAGCTCGGCGTGCTGCGGCACGTGAGACTGGATGAAGACGGTGCTCTTCTTGGGATCGATACCGACCGCCAGATAGAGGGCTGCCGCGTCCAGACAAGCCTTGCGCAGTGCAGCCGGGTCCTGACGAGTGGTGATGGCGTGCAGATCGACGATGCAGTAGAGGCAGTCGAACTCATCCTGCATGTTGACCCACTGACGCAGGGCCCCCATGTAGTTGCCGATGGTCAGTTGACCGGAGGGTTGCGCTCCGCTCAATACGATTGGTTTAGTCATGAGAGTGTTAATCCTTGTTATTCAGCCAGCCCAGCTGCGCTATTAGACCAAAAGTGCATCGAGCTGGGCAAACTGCTCGAATACCCAGTCTGGATGGGAGTCGGCGATGGGACGGCCATAGTTGTAGCCGTATGTAAGACCCACCACCTTCATGCCAGCCGCCTTGGCCGCCAGCACGTCATTTTCTGAGTCGCCCACCATTAGAGTGCGAGCCGGGCTCACCCCCAACTCTTGGCAAGCGTGCAGCAAGGGCTCCGGGCTCGGCTTCTTGACCGGCACGCAGTTGCCGCCAAGCCAGAGTTCGAAACAATCGCTGATGCCAAGGGCATCGAGGATGGGTGCCACGAAATCGCTCGGCTTGTTGGTAACGATCGCCTGCTTGTAGCCCAGGCTTTGCAGGCGACGCAGACTCTGGGCCACCCCTTCATACATCGCCAGCCCTTGCAGCAGGCAGGCGTTGTAGTGCTGGAAAAAAATCGGTCTGGCCTTGGCAAACAGCTCGGGATCGGCCTCGCGATAGGCGAGCGCCCGCTGGATCAGCTTGTCAGCCCCGTTGCCGACCCAGGTACGGATCACCGCTTCATCAGCCTGCGCCAGATCGAGGTCTGCCAGAGTCAGATTGACCGCCAGCGCCAACTGGGCGGCGCTGTCAATCAGGGTGCCGTCCAGATCGAACAGCACCAAATCAAATGCGCGCTCAGCGTGTGACATGAGCCAGCTCCGCACGCATCTTGTCGATCACCGCTTTATAGTCAGGCTGGCTGAAAATAGCAGAGCCGGCGACAAACATGTCGGCGCCGGCTTCGGCGATCTCGCGAATGTTGTCGACCTTCACCCCACCATCGATCTCGAGGCGAATATCGCGGCCGCTCTCGTCGATCAGACGACGCACCTGACGCAGCTTGTCGAGGGTGCCGGGGATAAAGCTCTGGCCACCGAAGCCCGGGTTGACCGACATCAGCAGGATCACATCCAGCTTGTCCATCACATACTCGAGGCAGGAGAGCGAGGTAGCCGGATTGAGCACCAGACCCGCCTGGCAGCCCATCTCCTTGATGAGGCCCAAAGAGCGATCAACGTGATCGGACGCTTCCGGATGGAAGGTGATGAGGGAAGCACCCGCCTTGGCAAAATCGGGAATGATGCGATCCACCGGCTTGACCATCAGATGCACGTCGATGGGGGCCTCGATACCGTAGTCACGCAGGGCCTGACAGACCATGGGGCCAATGGTCAGGTTGGGGACATAGTGGTTGTCCATCACGTCGAAGTGAACCACGTCGGCACCGGCAGCCAGTACCTTGGCTACATCGTCACCCAGACGGGCAAAATCGGCAGAGAGGATCGAGGGGGCAATCAGAAAGTCTTTCATCAGCATCATCCATTGGCAGCCAGGGAGAAAAAGCGGCGCAATTTTAACGTAAAAGGCGGGCGAAAACGACTCGAATGCGGGGTAAATGGGGCAATCACCTCCCCTCCCCCAGCAACCCGGGTTATAGGACATCGGCACGGGCGCGGACTCGCCCATAAAAAACGGCGCCCCTGGGCGCCGCATGGTCTGTTACGTCAGTGGCAGCAGTTCACTGTCGCTGGGATAGTAGCCCTGCTCCGGTTCGATTCCGGGCGGATAGAGCGCCAACAACTCGGCCACCTTGTTGCGGGTGCCGCCATTGCGGCTGATGGTGCGCTTGACCAGGATCTCGTCGAGGCGGGCACCGCGATAAAGCTCACGAGTCAGCTCAATATCGTGGTTGCTGATCAGCACCGGCACCCCTTTGTGAGCGGCTGTGTGGCGGGCCAATCGCGCCAGGATCGCCTGATCATCCAAAGTAAACCCACCGGAGGCATAGGTGGTGAAGCTCGCCGTAGTGGAGAGCGGCGCATAGGGAGGATCACAGTAGATAACCCAATCCTCTTCGGCACGCTTGATGGCGTCGGCGTAGCTCTCGCAGATAAAGGTCGCCTTCTGCGCCTTTTCGGCAAAGGCCCACAGCTCTTTTTCCGGGAAATAGGGCTTCTTGTAGGAACCGAACGGCACGTTGAAGCCGCCCTTCTTGTTGTAGCGGCACAGTCCGTTGAAACCGTGACGATTGAGAAACAGGAACAAGAGTGCCCGCTCGAAGGTGGTCTCGGTCTGATTGAACTGAGTACGCAGCCGGTAATAGGCCGCCTTGTGGTTGTGCTCTGCCACAAACAGCTTGCGCGCCTCGGCAATGAAACTGTCCGGCGTCAGCTTGAGGTGGTTGTACAGGCAGATCAGATCCGGATTGATGTCGTTGAGCACATACGCGTCGTAGTCGGTGTTGAGAAACACCGACCCGGCCCCGACGAAGGGCTCCAGCAACACACGCCCGGCCGGCAGGCGCTCGGCGATCTCTTCAACCAGGGAGTATTTTCCCCCGGCCCATTTTAAAAAAGCGCGTGTTTTTTTCATGGAAATCCGGTGTGTAAGAAGGCAAGACCCAAAAAGGGGGACGATTCTACCCCCTTATCCGGTATCAAGGCTATTGCTTCAGCTCTTTTTGTACCTGTGCAAACGACTTGGGCCAGGGCTGGCCTTTCAGCAAGGCTGGCGGAAGCTTGCGAATGGCACTCTTGGCCTGGGTCAGACCGGCATAATCCCCTTGCAGCACCACGTACCAGGGGCTGCCACGGAATTTGGTCTGATAGACCCAGACCTTACCCGCCAGACCATGCTCGGCGACAAACTGATCCACCGCCTTGGTGTTGCTCGCCCCCATCAGCTGAACGCTGTAGTGGTTGCGCGGCTTCTTGTTCAAGGTGGCGACCGGTGTCAGGGCCACCTTGGGTGCTGGCGCGGCAACCAGCTCGTTGCTGGCGGTTTTGGTGGTGGCCGCAGGCGTTGCGGTTGTCGCCGGATTCAGTGCTTTGGAGGTACTGGCTGGCGCCGTGGTTGCGATTGCACCACTGGGGGCTGTGCCACTCGGGTTCTTGCCGGTCAGCTCGTCCACCACGTCAGTAGGCAGTGCGCCGCTCACCTTGGGTTCGGTCATCAGCTTTTGCACGACCTCGTCAGAGATCACTACCCGACGCCCTTCGTAATTGGTTGATTCGGTGGTCACGGTTTCGCTCTCCACCGATTTGGGCAGCACTTTCGCCTCCGGCTGCCAATCCTTCACCACCCCGTTGGGATTACTGGCTGCAGCGCTGTTTTGCGCGCCTTGTGCTGCGGCATCGGTATTCGAACCGCCTGCGGTGAGGGGATCGCCTCCCGCTACCGGGATCGGCAATGCCGTGTTCTGCGCCGGATCCTGCAGCGCCGGTTTGCTTTCATTGTCAAACAGCGCAGGCAGCAGGTAGCTCAGCGCCAGCAGGCCGCCAGCGACCAGCGCGATAGCAGTGGCAATCTTCTTGACAGGCAACTCCGCCTGACGCTTCTTGGGCCTTCTGTCGGTCATGATATCCTCCAGTAACTGCATGATGGTGGACGGATGTCCGTTCGCCGTTTTCAGGATCTCCTCCACTTGCGGCTTGGGCAAGAGGGTCGCCGGGATCTTGAGCTCTTTGGCTTTTTCATACAAGAAGATGCGCTGCTCGGGCGGGCTCAGTGGCGGCACTTCCAGCTCAAGGGCTGGCATGGCACGCCCTTTGAGCTGCGGTCGTTGGGTACGACACCAGACGTCACTGCCCGAGACGATAATGGCCAGCTGATGGGGCGCCGCCAGGGTATCGTTATGACGGATGATCGCCCACAACTCTCCCAGCAATTCGGCCGGCAACTGATCGGCCCGCTCTATCAGTAGCAACAGGGTGGCTGGCTTGCTCCCCTCCAGCATGCGAAAGAAGCTCTCCGCCAGCGCATCCTGTGGATTGAAGAGCGGGCGCGCCACCACCTGTGGCAATAACAGCTGACGCACATCCACCATCTTCATGGCAGGTGTACCAATCAGGCTTACCACCCGCACTTTTTCCGGCAACACGCCGAGCAGGGATTCGCACAGCGTACCGCGACCACAACCGGGTTTACCGGAGAGAAAAATGAAAGGGTGATTGAATTCAATCAGATGCAGCAGCCGGTCAACCAGCTGCCGCTGGGAAGGAAGTTTTAGCAGTTTATTCGTCACGACCAGACTCGATCACCGCCAGCAACTCGGCATCGGACACATCCCCCACCACCTGCGCATGGCCGATGCCAACCGGCAACACCAGACGCAGCTTGCCTTCCAGCACCTTCTTGTCACGGCGCATATGGCGAATAAAGGCAGCGAAATCCATCTCGGCAGGCGCATGAATGGGCAGATTGGCGGCCAGCAGCAGAGCGCGCACACGCGCAACGTCCGCTTCGCTCATATCGCCACGGGCCTGCGCAGTCCAGGCTGCCAGCATGGTGCCAGCGGATACTGCTTCACCGTGCAGCCAGTTGCCATACCCCTGCTCGGCCTCGATGGCATGACCAAAGGTGTGGCCCAGATTGAGCAGCGCACGGACGCCGTGCTCGGTCTCATCCTGACCGACCACATCGGCTTTGATCTCGCAGCAGCGTTTGATGGCGTAGGCCAGCGCGGCAGGTTCCAGCTGTTGCAGACGCACCATGTTCTGCTCCAGCCAGCTGAAGAAATCAGCATCCCAAATGATGCCGTACTTGATCACCTCGGCCATCCCTGCGGCAAATTCGCGGGCTGGCAAGGTACTCAGACATTCGGTATCGATAACAACTTGTTTGGGCTGATAAAAAGCCCCAATCATGTTCTTGCCGAGGGGGTGGTTGACCGCGGTTTTACCGCCGACAGAGGAGTCAACCTGGGAGAGCAGAGTGGTCGGGATCTGGATAAAAGGAATGCCACGTTGATAGCTTGCTGCCGCAAAGCCCACCACATCCCCGATCACGCCGCCCCCCAGAGCGATCAGTGTCGTATCGCGCCCATGGTTGGTTTCAAGCAGAGCAGACATGATCTGCTCAAAGGTCGCCAGGTTCTTGTACGCCTCGCCGTCGGGCAGGATCAGGTGTTCAACCTGAAAACCCGACAGCAGAGCGGTTACCTGTTCAAGATAAAGCGGAGCAACGACCGTGTTGGTCACTATCATCACCCGCTTGCCCTTGATGGTCGATACCAGCGCCTCGGGGCGCTGCAACAACCCTGCAGCTATCTCGATGGGATAGCTGCGTTCACCCAGTTCGACCTTCAACCGTTCCATGGACGTCCTCTAGATTACATACCGATCAGCTTTACAATTTGATTGGCAACGATTTTTGCGCTCTGGTCATCGGTGTGCACAACAAAGTCGGCAACCTCTTCATACAGGGCATTGCGCTCTTGTGCCAGACGTTCCAGCACTTCGCGTGCCGGTTCTTCGGTCTGTAGCAGAGGGCGGCGTTTGTCTCGCTGTGTGCGCGCCAGCTGCTTTTCGATAGTGGTTTCGAGGTAGACCACGATGCCGCGAGCAGACAACTTGTTGCGGGTTTCGCGACTCTTGATGGCACCGCCACCCGTCGCCAGCACGATACCCTGCTGCTCTGACAATTCGCCGATCACCTTCTCTTCGCGAATCCGGAAACCTTCTTCGCCTTCAACATCGAACACCCAGCCGATATCAGCACCACTGCGGCGCTCAATCTCATGATCTGAGTCGAAAAACTCCATATGCAGTTGTTCTGCCAGATGTCTACCTATGGTGCTCTTGCCCGCACCCATGGGACCTATCAGGAAAATATTGCGTTTCTCAGCCATGTCTTTTCGTTAGTAATTACAAACTGTACGACCCCGATGAATACTGGATCGGGGTACCTATGAACCTTATCTTGCGATGGATCAGGAGGGGGATTATCTCAATAGATATCGGGACTGGCAACCGCAGCCCTTACGCCCCAGCCTCATTGGGGCGTAAGGTTATATGTGTTTTACCTTCACATGTAAAGCATTCAGAAGGCGTCGGTGACTATCTTGGGCGTCACGAAAATCAGCAACTCCCGCTTTTTGTTCTCGCTGGTGGTCTTGCGGAACAGGGCCCCCAATCCGGGGATATCGCCAAGCAGCGGCACCTTGGTCACATCGCTCTTGATGGTCTGCTGATAGATGCCGCCCAGTACCAGCGTCTCGCCATTGTTCACCAACACCTGAGTGGTGATAGACTGGGCGTTGATGGAAACCGCATCACCGGTACCAGTCGGTACCGTTTCACCCTTGGTATCCTGGGTCACGGTCAGATCGAGAATCACCCGATTGTCAGGGGTGATCTGCGGAGTAACCTTCAGGCTCAATACCGCCTTCTTGAAGGTAACCGAGGTAGCGCCACTGGAAGAGGACTCCACATAGGGGATCTCGGTACCCTGCTCGATCAGCGCCGGTTTCTGGTTCGCAGTGGTCACGCGCGGACTGGCTATAATCTCGGCCTTGCTCTCTTTTTCCAGCGCCGACAACTCGAGATCCAGCAAGGTGCCATCAGCCAAACGGGCAACCTGGAAGGCCAAAGTACCGGCCGCATTGGTCACCGGCAGGTTGACGTTCAACCGATCGTCTGCTGTCGGTCTGGTAATTGTCGAGCCACCATTGTTGTTACCAGAGCCATCATTCCCCGCTATGGAACCGGACGTACTGTTGCCATGACCATCGTTTTTGGTCACTCCCCACCGCACCCCGAGCGCTTCATCAAAGCCGTCGTCAATGGTCACCATCCGCGCCTCGATAACCACCTGCTTGACCGGAATATCGAGGATATCGAGCATCCGTTTGATGCTGCTGATGACATCGGCGGTATCCTTGACCACCAGCACGTTGGTTCGCTCGTCAACGCTCACCGCACCACGGGGTGACAGCAACTTGGTACTTTCGGAAGAGAGCAGGGCAGCCACTTCCGAGGCCTTGGCATAGTTTATCTGCAGATATTCGGTATAGAGCTGCGCCAAATCAGCGACCTGATTGCGGCTCTCAAGTTGCTGCTTCTCGCGCGTTGCGATCTCTTCTGCAGGCGCTACCAGCAAGATGTTGTTATCCAGCCGCTTATCCAGACCCCGAACCTTCAAAATAATGTCGAGCGCCTGCTCCCACGGCACCCCATCCAGACGCAGGGTAATATTGCCCGCCACCGAATCAGTAGTTACCAGGTTAAGGTTGTTGAAATCTGCGATCAGCTGCAACACGGTACGGACTGGAATATCCTGGAAGTTCAATGAGATGGGCTTGCCCTGATACTGCTTGGATGCCGTGGCCGTCGTACGCTTTTTCACCTCGATAATGAAGAGCTTGTCTGCCTGATCGTAACGGTAATCAAACTGACCATTGATCGACAGTTCAAACAGGGTATCGCTCCCCTGCCGGGAGACTTCAACCTGAGAGACCGGCGTTGCAAAATCCTGCACGTTGATCAGATTAAGCAAACCATCCGGTACCCGAGTGCCATGAAACTTGGCCAGTACGGTCTGACCGCGGCTGCTCACATCAACAGCGGCCGAGCTGTTATCCAGCGTGACCAGGAACTCCCCCTGGCCATCTTTGCCACGACGAAAATCCACACCGGTAACCGAGTTGAAATAGGCGCCGCCCCCACTACTTTGATAGTTGTTGAGCACCGGCTTGCTGGCAGGCTGTGTGGCTACCGGCGTTGTCACGGGCGCAACAGGCATAGACCGGGCAACGACCTGAGGATTGAGCAGCGCCGAAGGAGAGGGTGTGGCCACCATAGCAGAGGGCGCTGGCACAGGAGTAGCCGAGGTTGCGGGTGCAATCAGGGCGCTCTCACCATTGATGAGCCCGGAAGAGGCCCCCTCGCCCAATGACACCAGTAATTTGTTCCCCTGTTGCTGCACCTGATAGGGAGCAAGCTGATCGAGTGCGATCTTGATATCCAGACCTGCGCCCTTACCCTCAACCTTGATATTATCTACCCCCAGGCGCTGGATCGGCAGCGGGTTCACTTTCAGCGCCCCTACCGCACCGGGAATATGCAACAACAGCTGATTGGGTTGGTAAGAGAGACGATCGGTAAAGCCCGTGACCGGCTCACTGAAACTGAGCTCCACCAGCAATTGATCGGCAAGCAGCGGATTGACCTTGATCTCCTGCAGGGTTGCCACTGCCCACGCCTGACTGAGGGCGCTGGCGCAAAACAGCAAAGCCACTTTGGATACACTCTCTATTGTTGTTCTCATTGCTGTTCGTCCCTGATTATTGTTTTTCTTGCACATTGGCCATTGCCAACTGGGTTTCTCTTGTTACCCAGCACCCCTTCCCGTCCGGAATGGTTTCCAGCAAATCCACGGCAGTGTCAGTGATCTTGATGACCCGGCCCTGATCAAGCCCCATATACTGGTTGAGCCCGACCCGCATCGATTTGCCATCCGGGGTGCTGATCAAGGCCCACAACTGACCCGCCTTACCCAAAGAACCATGCATCGACAGACTGGCCAGCGAATAATTTTCCAGCACCTCTTTCTCACGATCCATCAGGGTCTGTGCACAATCCGGCTGGGCCTTGGCAGTACTTGTACTTCCGACCGTCGCCTCAGGCTGGGGAACCATGAAGGGGCTGCGCAACTCGCGTTGCTGGTAGTGCATAGGGGCAAAAGGCTTGAGCTCGGGCAAGGGCTCGATAGGTATGGGTGGCCTTGCTTTGGTCTGGGCGACATAGCTATCCATGTCCTCCTGACCACCACACGCCGCTAGCAAGAGGGCAGGCAATAACCAGCAGATGCGTCTCATTGTTTCGGCTCCACTGTTTTACCGTTGTACTTGTAGGTCTTGGCCAGCATCGACATCGAAATCAGCTCCCCTTCATCCTTGCTCTGACCCAGAGTGAAGGAGTCAAGAATGACGATACGGGGCAAGGCGGCCATGTCAGCGGTGAACTTGCCAATTTGATGGTAAGTGCCCACGACTTCGATACGCATCGGTAGCTCTGTCGAAAACTCGTGCTTGACCTCAGGTTCCCAGTTGATCCGGTTCAATTTCAAGCCGTTGTCGGTAGCAATAAAGCTGATATCGTCCAGCAGACCGGCGACCTCATGGGTATTGGGCAACTGCTTGAGCTGGGTATCAACCAGTTGCTCAAGCTGAACCATTTGCGCCTTGTATGCCCCCAGGTTGGCAGCCAGCATCGCCTTGCTTTCAAACTGGGCTTTCAGTTCGGTCTCCTTCCCCGCTTCCTGAGTCAAACTGGTCAGTGAGTTGGCAATCACGTAGTAGTAGATGGCGCCGCCGGTCAACACGCAGCAGAAAAAGATGAAGACCCCTTTTGCCCATTTTGGCCAGCTTGCTATGTCATTGATATCCAACTCGTTGAGTTGCTGAAGGTTCATTGTTGCTCCTTGGCCACATTCCCTGCAGCCGCAGCATTGTTGGCGATCAGGAACATCATGGAAAACTGGCTCAATGACACTGGCGCAACATCAGCCGCAAAAATAGTGCTTATCTTTGCCTGACCCAACCAACCGGAACCATCAATCCGCCGCATCATGCTGGCCACTCGACCATAGGCTTCGGTCTTGCCATTAACATCAATAATATTGTTCTGCATCGAGAGGGTGTTCAGGTAAACCCCGTTGGGCACCAGTGAAGGCAGCTGATTGAAGAGGCGGACGGGCACATTGCGTCGCATCTGCAACTGCTCGATGAGCTGCATCCGATCGATCAGCTCCTTGCGACGCTCTTTGAGCAGACGGATCTCCCCCAGTTGGGCATCCAGAATAGTCATCTCCTGAACCAGCCGCTGGTTGCGCTGCTGTTGAGCAACGATCTGGCGATCAACCAGCCAGTTGGCAAAAAATCCCAGCGCGACCGTGGCCAGCACAAAAATCCCCAGCAAGGCCCCGAACTGTTTCTTTTGGCGCTGGGCCCGGGCTTCACGCCAGGGTAGAAGGTTTATATTTGACATGGTGTGAAACTCCTCAGAGCCAACCCGAATGCCGTCATATATTTAGCACCATGTACCAGCTCGGCCTCCCCTTTCGGCTTGCCAAACAGGGCGAACAGATCCGGGTGCAACACCTCGCAATTGACCTCTTCTTTTACCTGTACCAACAAACCGGGTAGCAGACTGCCTCCCCCCGTCAGCACCAGTTTTGCGATGTCGCGATAACCGGATGAACTGCAAAAGAGCTGGATATTGCGCCGCACTTGCTGCAGCAGCGAGTTGATGTGGGGCATCAGCACATCCAGCTCATGGTCAACAGGCAAGGTACCTTTGGTTTTAGCCTGCTCAGCCTCATCCAGCGTCATGCCATAAAAGGAGGAGAGCGCCTGGCTGTACTGATCGCCGCCGAAGTTTTGCAAGCGGGAGTAGATCACCTCTCCCTTGACCAGCGCCGCAAAGGTCATGGCACTGGCACCAATGTCGATCACTCCGATCGGCCGTTCACTCTCCTGCAATTCGGGCAGACAGGCCACCACGGCACGGCCCAGCGCATGGGCGCCCACATCCACCACCTTGACGGCAATACCGGCTTCGGCAAGGGCGCTGACCCGGCCGTTGACACTCTCGGTGCGGGCTGCGCTCAGCAGCACATCTTGACGATCTTCGCTATTGTTGGTGCTCAGCACCTCAAAATCGAGACTCACTTCATCGAGGGGGAAGGGAATGATCTGCTCGGCCTCCAGCTGCACCTGACTCTCCAGCTCCTTGTCGCTGAGGCGGGCATCAATCTGGATCACCTTGGTTATCACGTTGGAGCCGGTCACCGCAGTGGCGGCATAGTCGCTGTGAGTTGGGATCAGGCGCTTGAGAGTCTTGAGAGATTGGCTGACGCGCTCGATATCCTGCAATTGATAGTCAACCAGCGTCCCTTTCGGGGTGGCAATATCGGCGACCGATTCGAGATGAAGCTTGCCAGGTCGGCCACTGAGGGTAACGGCCTTGATGGTCTGGCTGCCAAAATCAATGCCCACCAGAGGGAGGAGGGATCCCTTGTTAAAAAGCCCAAACATATACACATCCATGCGTTATTTGGTTTTATTCCTGAACAGAGTGTAGGACACCCGATCAGAGGAGTGCTTCACTCATCCTAAATGCTCTAACTATCAATGTCATAAAGTTTATGTCGAAAAGTGACCCATCTCGCTTTCTTCATCGCAAGTGGCCCTCCTTGGTAATTGCTCCCTGTAGTGCTAACCTCTCGCATCCTTTTGAGGTGGGTGGCTCGCCACAGGAAAACCTCGAATTCCCGATGGCAAAAGGGCTATACTCTGCGCCCGTTGGCTAATTTTAAGACGATTGGTAGTTCTTCCATGCTGAAATGGCTCGTTCGCCTGTTTATTGTCATGATGCTGGGTGCAGTGCTGGGTGTTGCCAGCCTCATCGGTATCTACTTCTATATCAAACCCCAACTGCCCGATGTCACCGCACTGCGTGACGTCAAGCTGGCAACCCCGATGCGGGTTTACAGCCGGGATGGGGAGTTGATCGCCCAATATGGCGAAATTCGTCGCATTCCGCTGCGTCTGGACGAAATTCCGCAACCCATGATCGATGCCGTACTGGCGACCGAAGATGCACGTTTCTATGAGCACCCGGGCATTGACCCGATAGGTATCATTCGAGCTGCATCCGTCTGGGCTGTTTCCGGCCATGCCCGTCAGGGGGCCAGTACCATCACCCAGCAGGTTGCCCGCAACTTCTTCCTGAGCAATGAGAAGACCATCATCCGCAAGATCAAGGAGGTCTTCCTTGCCTGGCGGATCGAGCAGAATCTCTCAAAAGACGAGATCCTCGAACTCTACCTCAACAAAATCCCCCTCGGTTATCGCTCCTTCGGGATCGGTGCTGCGGCACAGGTTTACTTTGGTAAAGAGGTCAAGGATCTGGGACTGGACGAGATCGCCATCATTGCAGGTCTGCCGAAAGCCCCCTCCATGCTCAACCCCATCCGCTCCCCCGAACGCGCCTTTGCTCGCCGCAACGTGGTGCTGGGCCGGATGCTGGAAACCGGCAAGATCACTCAGGCCCAGTTTGACGAAGCGTCCAAAATGCCGATCAAGGCCCGTTTTCACGGCGCCGAAGTGACCCTGCACGCACCCTATCTGGGGGAAATGGTGCGTCAGAAGATGGTCGAGCAGTTTGGTGAAGATGCCTACACCATGGGCCTGCACGTCTACACGACCGTCTCTGCCGAACGTCAGCGGGCAGCAAGACAGGCACTGCTGGATGGCGTTTTTGCCTATGACATGCGCCACGGCTATCGCGGCCCGACGGCTCAGTTGTGGAAGGCTGGCGAGACAGCCTGGGATTACGAGCAGATCGTCGCTCACCTTGGCAAGCAGCCCACTTATGATCCGCTGATGGCGGCAGTCGTGACCAAGCTCGGTGATCGCAGCGCCACGCTGGTACTGAAAAATGGCAAGGAAGCAGAGCTCGGCTGGAACGGCATTAAATGGGCCCGCTCCTTTATTACCGACGACCGTCAGAGCTATGCCCCGAAATCGGCGCGCGATGTGCTGAAAGTCGGCGCCCAGATCTGGGTGCGGGAAGAGGGCGAAGAGTTGCTGCTGGCCCAAATCCCGGATGTGAACGCCGCGCTGGTTGCCATGAACCCGAAAAATGGGGCTCTGGAAGCACTGGTCGGTGGTTTCAGCTTCGAACTCTCCAAATTCAACCGAGTCGATCAGGCGCGTCGCCAGATCGGTTCCAATATCAAGCCTTTCCTCTATGCGACCGCGCTGGAGCATGGCTATACCCTGGCGTCGCTCATCAACGATGCGCCGATCAACCAGTGGGATCCGTCAAAAGGGCCCATGTGGCAGCCCAAGAACTCCCCGGCCGTTTATGATGGCCCCACCCCGCTGCGTCTGGGTCTGGCCAAGTCCAAGAACGTGATGTCGGTTCGACTGATGCGCGCCATCGGTCTGGATACCTATATCGACGGTCTGACCCGCTTTGGCTTCCCCCGCGACTTCATCTCTCCCCATGAGTCGCTGGCGCTGGGTGCTGCCGAATTCACCCCCCTCGAGGTAGTGCGTGGTTACTCGGTACTGGCCAACGGTGGCTTCCTGGTGACCCCATACTTCATCGACAAAGTGACCGACAGTCTGGAGAACACCCTCTATCAGGCCAATCCTGCTATTGCTTGCACCACCTGCGAACAGCAGGCCGCACCCGAGCAGAGCACACTGCCGGTGCCAACTGTTGATGGAGCCGCACAAGATGGCACGCAGACCCCTCTCGCGCCAACCATTGCCCCGCATACCATCAGTGCCCAGAGTGCGTTCCTGATCACCGACACCCTGAGCACAGCCATCTGGGGTGGCAACGGCTGGCGTGGTACCGGCTGGCGTGCAGCCCGCGACCTGAAACGTCACGACATCTCCGGTAAAACCGGTACCACCAACGAATCGCGGGATGCCTGGTTCTCCGGCTACACCCCGGACATCGTTGCTACCTCATGGATCGGTTTTGACAACCACCAGCGTGGCCTTGGCCGTGCCGAGTTTGGTGGTGGCGCCGCGCAGCCTATCTGGATCGACTTCATGAAAGTCGCCCTCAAAAAGCTGCCTGAGCACAAGATGCCGGTTCCCGAGGGGATCATGACGGTGAAGATTGATAGCGAAACCGGCCTGCTGGCAACCAGTGGCGGCACCGACGAATACTTCAAGGAAGGGACCGAACCGACCCGCTACGCAGCACCGAGCTCGGATGGCAATCAGGTCTACGGTGGTGACAACCCCGATGTAGAAGGGCCTGTCTCAACCGACGATATCTTCTAAGCTGCTCTCGCGGCAGAAGCAAAACCGGCAGCCTTGGCTGCCGGTTTTTTTATTGGGCCAACTGCTTGGTCATCAGCGTGGCGATCGAGGCGGCCAGCTCGTTGAAACAGGGGCGACGCACCGAGTAGTGGCGATAGAGCAGCGAGATGGTACGCCCCGGCACAGGGTCAACCACAGGTCGATAGCTCACCCCTCCCTCATCATGATCGGCAGGTACGGCCAACTTTGGCACCAAAGTCATGCCACTACCGGCGGCCACCATGTTGCGCAGGGTCTCGAGACTGGTGCCCTTGAAGCGTTGATCCTCACCTATCCCGCCGGCGAAACAGAATCCCATCGCCTGATCCCGCAAACAGTGGCCATCGGCCAGCATCAGCAATTTCTTGCCCTTGAGATTACCAAGCGGCACCTGTTTGGCCTGTGCTTCGGGGTGATGGCAAGGCACCGCCAGCCACATCGGCTCATGATAGAGCTGGATTGAACCAAACCCCTCCATCCCAGGCATCTCGGCCAGAATGACGCAATCCAGCTCCCCCTCTTCCAGCCGTTTGAGCAGGGTTTGAGTCTGCTCCTCATAGAGGTAAAACTCCAGCTGGGGAAAACGCTCACGCAGGGTCTGGATAATACGGGGCAACAGATAGGGGCCCACGGTCGGAATAAAACCGATATGGATTTCTCCGGACATCGGCTCGGAGAAGTGCTGACCGATGCTTTTGAGCTCGCGCACCTCCTTGAGCACCCGACGCGCCTGATGGGCCATGGCATCGCCAGCCGGAGTAAACAGCACCTTGCGCGAGGTACGTTCGATCAGAATGACCCCGAGTTCATCCTCCAGCTTGCGCAGCTGACCGCTCAGGGTGGGTTGACTGACAAAGCAGCGTTCGGCGGCTTTGCGAAAATGTTTTTCCTCATCCAGCGCCACCAGATATTCGAGATCGCGAAGATTCATACAGCAAGAGTCCTGCCTGGAAAATGGGCCATCAGCATGCACAATATCGTCCGGCGGGACAAGTCATCGGCTCGCAGTGAGCCTCTCTGGGTGCCCTTCAAAACAGAAAAGCCCGATCACCTTGCGGTAATCGGGCTGTTTGACTTGTCGAGGGATTACACCCTGAAACGGCGCACCATATCCTGCAGCTGGGTAGCCAGATGGTTCAGCTCGTTGCACGCCTGAGCCATCTGGGTGGCACCGGCAGCCACCTCTTCGGAAGCATGACTGATATTGACCACGTTGCGGTTGAGCTCCTCGCTCACCGCTCCCTGCTCTTCGGTGGCCGTTGCAATCTGGATGTTCATGTGGGAGATGCTGCTGACCGAGCCACTGATCTGGGAGATGGACTCGCCCGCTTCCCGCGCGGTAGCAACCGTGGTATTCATCAGCTCCTGACTCTGTTGCATGGTACTGCCCGCCTGTTCGGCACGCTGCTGCAACTCGGCAATGATGGTATTGATCTGGGAGGTAGAGTCCTGAGTGCGCTTGGCCAGAGTACGCACTTCATCGGCCACCACCGCAAACCCCCGTCCCTGCTCACCGGCACGGGCCGCTTCAATGGCGGCGTTCAATGCCAGCAGGTTGGTCTGTTCGGCAATGCCGCGGATCACCTCCAGCACCATGCCGATATTGCGGCTGTCATCGCCCAGTTGGCGGATCACCACCGCGGTACTCTCGATGGCACCGGCGACCCGTTCAATACGTTGAATGGAGTCATTCACCGTTTGCGCACCAAGTTCGGCCGTCTCACTGGCCGAGGTGGCGGCACTGGCCGCATCGCTGGTATTGCGAGAGACCTCCTGCACCGTGGCTTGCATCTCGTTCATCGCCGTCGCCAGCTGGTTCAGCTCATGTTGCTGAGCATTCATATTGTTGGCTGACTGCCTTGCTACGGCACTGATCTCTTCTACCGCAGAGCTCATCTGTACAACAGAACCGGATACCTCCCCAACCAGTTTGCGCAAGTTTTCTTGCATTTGCGCAAAGCCTTTCGCCAGTTGTCCTAATTCATCCTGATTAAACGCATTCAACTCCACACGATGAGTCAAATCACCAGCCGCGACGCTACCAACAAGTTCCAGCAAGCGATTAACGGGTCGTTTGATTTGCTGACTCAAATACCATGCAATCAACACCACGAAAATGAGAGTCGCTGCGCCAGTCAAGATACTGAGGAATTTGGAGCTGGTGTATGCCTCTTCACCTTGGGCATCCATCTCCTTGCCAATACGCTCATTTATCTCACGCAAATCCATCGTTAATTTTGTTGCCTGCTCCAGCGTGGTTCTGAGATTCCCTTGCAAAATCTCTCTTGTCTTGTCACTACTCTGTTTCACTGCCTGATATAGCGGGTCATGCGCTGTAAAAAAGGCATTTCCGGCAGTCTTCAACGCGTTAAAGGTTTGCTCTTCATCAGCAGCATTAAAAGCCAATCCGCCGTAATTAGCCGCAGCCTGCTCAAAACGTGCCTTTGAATCCATCACACCTTGTTGGGTTCGTTCAATATCCGCACTGTCGTTGTAGCCCATCGCGATCACCATAGATAATTGGAAACGCCGAGCATCAAGCAGTGCAATATGCATCTGACTTGCATAGCGAACAGAAGGGATAAGGTTCTCTGCCAATACAGTGTTTTGTTGATTGAGATACGACAGTCGTGAGACGCCATACCCGGCAAGCAGGCATACGCAAAGTGCCAGCACCGCAAAGCCAGTACTCAACTTCTGGCCTATGGACATATTCTGGAGCATAGATTCATCCTTAACTGCGTGTCATCGTTTAATGTCGGTTTTGATAGGAGCTATGTGTTCATGTTTTTGTAATTGAGCATAGCCGTAGAGCTGTGCTTTTGTAGTTTGCATAAGCACCATATATCGCTATCGACACGCAGAGAGGGCCACTTTAACTACCGCAGACTATTAACGGTTTACTCTATTGCACGCAACAGTCGTGGGATCAGCAACTCCGGCTCCCCCAGATACTGGTTGACCTCTATCCTTTCGAGTTTTCCCCCTCGTTCTATACCCAAAGTAGGATAACCCTGACCGCCTAGCCGCTTCATCCAGCCCTGGCTATCTGCCAGATGTTGCAGCAAGGGGGCCTGCAGATAAGCTTGCTGGAATGCCTCGGCTGCAATCCCCTGCTCTGCCGCCAGCGTGGCAAGAAACGCAGACTCACCAATCCAGATCCCGTCCCGATAGTGGGATTGCTGGATCCGGTGCAACATGGCCAGCCCATCGCCCCCCAATGTCGTGACTGCCAAAACCGCACGGATCGGCGGCTCGGAGTCCAGCAGACACCCTTCCCGCAGCAGCAGTTCGTTAAAGTAGCGTTCGCCAAAATGCTGGCCGGTCAGCGCTTCGATCCGCTGATCATGGGGGCGCACATAATCACGCAATGCCTCGCCCATCGGCTGACGGCGACTCCCCAGCCAGAGACCGCCCGCATGCAGATCGATCTTGAGCCCAGCAATGGTGGCGGCCGCCTGCAACAGGGGGGCGGCACCGTAGCACCAGCCACAGAGCGGGTCATAGACATAATGGAGGGTGGTTTGTTGTTCGCTCATCTTCATTCTCACTTCGATCTCGGATAAAAAACCGGGCCCTTAGGCCCGGTAAAAAAACACAGGGAAAGCAGGCTCAGTGGCTTACCACTTCATCTCGCCGGTATTGACCTTGGCACCGATGGCCAGACCATCGTCAACCGGCAGTGCCGGATAGGCCTTCTTCAGAGCCTCAATCAGCTCACTGGAGTTTTTCGCCTTGGCCAGCTCCTGTTCGAAACGCTCTACATAATCACGGGTAAAGCTCACAGCAGCAGTGCCTTTGGGAGCAGTGCCCAGGAAGTGGCCCGGTACCACACGCTCGGGTTTCAGGGCCAGCAGGTTATCCAGCGCCTTGACCCAGTTGCTGCGAGCCGCTTTGGTCTGACTGTCCGCCATCCAGACATGCACCCCGTGGTAAACCGGCACACCACCAAAAGCAGTCTTGATGGAAGGGGCCCAGAGGTAGGCATTCGGGGTGTTCATCTCTTTGATTTCAATCTTCTCGCCATCCAGCGTCAGGTGACTGGCGGTCATCACTTGCGGCACGGTCAGGCTCTTCGGTGCGCCCTTGCCGAGGATCGGGCTCCAGTAGCTCAGCTTGGCATCCTTGGTCTTGTTGATATGGTCAACCACATGCTGGTCGGCCAGCACTTTGACATCCGGGAACGCCGCCATGACCGGCTCCAGACCGAAGTAGAAGTCGGGGTCACCGGCACTGATATAGACAGTGGTCAGCTTCTTGCCGCTCTTCTTGATCATGTCGACCAGCGCCTGACCATTCTGCACGTCGAACTGGGCATCGATCAGGATGGCCTCTTTGTCACCGGTCACCAGTGAGGAGGAGACCGGGAAGATCGCCTTCTCGCCAGGGTTGTAGACGGTCACGCTCAGGGGGGCGGCCAGTGCGGCGCCACTCAGCAGGGTGGTCGCCAGAGTCAAGTTGCGGATCAGGGTGTTGTTCATCATCTATTCCTCATTAAGTATTCGGGGGTTCATTTGATGGACACAGTGTATTGGATCACTTAAGGTGCAAATACAGCATAAAAAGCGCATCACTGTTGCACATATCGAACATATAGAGAGCCATACATGGATCGACTGACCGCATTGCGGGTCTTTGTCAGCGTAGTCGAACAAGGGAGCCTGAGCGGCGCCGGAGAGAAACTGGATATGTCGCGCGCCATGGTGTCGCGCTATCTGGCCGAGCTGGAGAGCTGGATGGGCGCCCGCCTGCTGCACCGCACCACCCGTCGTCTGAGTCTGACCGGACCGGGAGAGGAGGCGCTGAACCGGGCCCGTGCCATGCTGGCGCTCGGCGAAGAGATGGAGCAGATCGCCGTGAAGGGGGATGACGCCCCAAAGGGGCAACTGCGGATCACCAGCAGCTACTCCCTGTCGGAAGCCTTGCTGGTCGGGGCTGCCAACGACTATCTGGCGCAATACCCGGGGACGGCCATCGACATTCTGCTGCTCGACAGAACCGTCAATCTGGTAGAGGAGCGGATCGATCTGGCGGTGCGCATCACCAACGACCTCGACCCCAATCTGGTGGCGCGCCGTCTCGGCACCTGCCACTCGGTGGTCTGTGCCAGCCCGGCCTATCTGGCCCGTCATCCGATGCCACACAAGGTGCAGGATTTGGCGCTGCACAACTGCCTCACCTACACCTACTTCGGCAAGAGCCTGTGGGAGTTCAATGGACCGGACGGTCCCGAGTCAGTGCCGGTCAGTGGTAACCTGAGCGCCAATATCTCCAACCTGCTGCTGGAAGCAACGCTGGAAGGCGCAGGGATCAGCCTGCAACCCCGCTACTCGGCCCAGCCCTATCTGGAGCGCGGGGAACTGGTGCCCCTGCTGACCGACTGGCAGCCCAAGCGCCTCGGGGTATACGGGGTGTATGCCACCCGCAAGCAGATGTCGCCGCTACTGCGCAGCTTCCTCGATTTTCTGCTGGCCCGCATGGCGGCGGATCCCATCTGGCAGGAGTAAGCACTCCGCACACCCAAACATAACGAAGGGGCCGCTGCGGGCCCCTTCTTCACTCTGATCCCTTGATTAGGCTTCAAATCCGAACGGTTCTGAGTGCGGCGCTTCCGGCTGCGCACTCTCGTCCAGGAAAATATCCCGATAAGCCACATAGATGGAGTAGTTGAGCGCCGGGATCACCACCAGCAGACCTACCAGCAACAGCACAGCGCCAAACAGCAACAAAATGGCTGAGAGCAGCCCCCACCAGAAGAAGGGCCACATATTGCGCCAGCAGCCGAAAAAGCTCAGCCGTACCGCCTGGATGATGCCGATATCGTGGTGGTAGATCAGCGCAGGAGCAAAGGTGACCCCCATCAGCACGGGAATGATGAGCAGCATACCCACCAGCAACACCAGCAGCAGCTGTTGCAACTGGCTGGCTGAGACCACCATGCTCTCGGGATCCTGCGTCAGCAGCGGGAGCAGCCCCCACATGGAGAGCAGACCGAGACAGACGAGGCCAACCAGGCTAAACAGCAGCAACACCAGCAGACCGCCGAGCATCAGCGGGGTCAGCTTGTGGCGAAAACCGGCGAAGAGATCGGCAAACTGCAGCGGCTCCCCCCGATAACCCCGAGCGGCGACCGCCACCCAACCCGCGCCCCACACCATGTAGAGCAGTTGGGAGATAAGGCCACCCGCCGGCAGTTGCTCCAGCAGCATGCCCACCATAAACCAGACCAGCACCATGGCCACGCTGATCCCCATCCCCTTGTTGAAGATATCGAACCCGCTGCGAACCCAGAGCCAGCCACGACCTGTCGTGTACCGGGCCGGAGTGGTGCGCAAAGGGGGTAATCCGTTCATATCGTCTCCTCGGAGTGTCGGTGGCATCAGTGCCGGAAGCCGATTCTAGAGCCAGGGCGGGGGCGACTCAATGGCGAAGCGGCCCGACCACGACATAAAACCTGACGCAGCTATGCACAAAAGGGGCGTCAGCCATGCCTCGCCTCTGGCTGCCCCGACTATAACGAGGCACAATCTGCCCCCTTCCCCAGCCGCGCCTGTCGTGGCCAGCATGCCGTGATCACCATTTAGTGATCGACGAATACCGGACAGGGGGTTGTCATCCCGCCATCCCGGGCGTTTTAACATCGAGTGGTATCGTCATGAGAGTTGTGTATTGTCTGTTGTTGTTACTGGCCAGCCAGTCAGCCCTGGCCGAGGGTTTTATCAGTCGCCTGCTCAACCATCCGGTGCCGGGTGGCGTTGCGGTGATCCCTCTTGGCGCATCTGCCACTGCCCCCACGGCCCGCTATCACGACAAACCCGTGCTGGTGGTACGCGAAGACAACCAGTGGATCGCCATCGTCGGCATCTCTCTCAAAAACCCGCTTGGGGCCCAGCAACTGACCACAGGTGATGGCCGTACTCTCGGCTTCACCGTCACCCCCAAGCACTACCGCGAGCAGCACATCAAGCTCAAAAACAGCCGTCAGGTCAATCCGCTCGCCGAGGATATGACTCGTATCAACCGCGAGCTGGCGGAGCAGACCCGGGCTTACCAGACCTTCAGCCCCAACCAGCCGAGCAACCTGATGTTCGACAAGCCGGTCAACGGCCCCCTCTCCAGCCCGTTTGGCCTGCGTCGTTTCTTCAATGGCGAGGAGCGCAATCCCCACTCCGGCCTCGACTTCGCCGTGGGCGCCGGCACCCCGATCAAGTCCCCCGCCGCCGGCAAGGTGATCCTGATCGGCAACTACTTCTTCAATGGCAATACCGTCTTTGTCGACCACGGTCAGGGGCTCATCAGCATGTTCTGCCACATGTCGAAGGTAGATGTGAAGCTCGGCCAGAGCCTGCCGCGTGGCGGCATCGTCGGGCGAGTCGGTTCGACCGGCCGCGCTACCGGCCCCCATATGCACTGGAACGTCAGCCTCAACGACACCCGGGTCGATCCCGCCATATTTATCGGTGCCTTCAAGCCCTGAATCGGCAGAGCCCGTTAACAAAACATCCTCTAACAAAACAGGCAGCCCATGGCTGCCTGTCTGCTATCTGCACGTCGTTCCTCATTGCCTATCCGGCCAGTGCGTGGGCGCCGGACTCCCGACGCATCGCCCGCCACATCACCAACACCAGCAATGAGCTGCACGTTGGCAATGCAAGCCAGACCCCGGGCACGCCCCACAGGGTCGAGAATCCCCACAAGAAACCGCCGATCAGCACCAGCTTGCCACCGGTGAGCAGGGAAGCGATGCGGGCCCGGTTGATGGCCTGGAAGTAGGTGGCCCCCACCAGCAGCAAGCCCTCCATCGGCAGCCCCCAGAAGTAGAGCCAGATCCCGAGGCTCGCCACCGGCAGCAGGGTGGCGTTGTCCCCGGCAAACAGATAGACCGCCGCCTCCGGCCACAGATAAAGCGGGAACATGGCGCACAGGGCGATCCCCAACGTCACTCCGAGTGCCAGATTGCGGATCCGCAGCACCCGCCGCCAGTGACCGGCGCCCGCGTTAAAGCTGGCGATGGGCTGGATACCCATGGCGATACCCTCAAACACCAGATAGAAGAAGGCCTCGGTGTAACTGATCACCCCGTAGGCCGCCACATGCAGCGAAGTACCCACCGCCAGCAACGCCTTGTTGTGCAGCGCCAGCACTACCGAGAGATAGAGGTACATCAGAAAACTGGATATCCCGAGGCGCACCGTCTCGCCCATCAGCCGCAGATCGGGGCGCAAGGTGTACCAGCTTATCCTCAGCTGGCTGCGCGGCGTGAAGAAGTGCCACAAGCAGGCGAGTCCCGTCACCGCCTGGGAGAGCATAGTGGCCGTCGCCACCCCGGCCAGTCCGAACGGAAACACCACCATCAGCAGATAATCGAGCAGCACGTTGAGCAGCCCCCCGACTACCATGATGAGGGTGACAAATCCGGGGCGGCCATCGTTGCGCAGCAGCGAGCTGAACGCCATCGACAGCACCGCAAAGACGCCCAGCCAGGCGTAGGCCTGCAGGTAGGAGAGCCCGGCGGTGAAGATCTCCCCCTCCGCCCCCATCCAGGCCAGCATGGGCTCGCCATAACGGATCCCGATAAAACTGAGCAGTGCCGAGGCAAGCAACACCATCACCAGGGCATTGCCGACGATATGGCGGGCTTTGGCCGGATTGCCCTGCCCCAGATAGAAGGAGACCAGCGACGAGGCCCCCATGCCGATCAGCGCCCCCACCGCATAGAGCACGGCGCAGATGGGATAAGCCAGCATCAGACCGGCCATGCCATCCTGACCCAGCACATGGCCAACGAAGATGCCATCGATGGTGACATAGATGCCGGTGATCAGCATGGCCGCCACGGTCGGGGTTACGTAACGCCAGAAAAGGCGAGATAGCGGGGCTGTGCCCAGATCAACAGCTGACATATTCGACTCGGTGGAGAGAAAGCAGCCGGGATCATAGCGAAACGGCAGCACGACTTCCTGTTATTTGTGTTATGAATCATTAATATAGACTGCTTTACCCGCCTCCCTGCCCTGTTTTAGGCTAGGGCCACCTCTTCTGAACGGAAACGAGCCTCATGTTGCAACGCCTGCTCACCCTCTTGCTGCTCTCCCTTATCTTGTTGCCGTCAGCCGTGCGCGCCGACGATGCCATTGCCCAGGCCGAATCCCTGTTGCAGAGCGTGCCCAAGAGCGATACCCCGGAAAACCAGAAGCTGCGGGAGAGCTATCAGCAGGCGCTGCAATTTGCCAGAGAGGCCGAGCGCTACCGGGAGCAGAGCAAAGCCTATCAGCAGATCCTCATCGATTACCCCAAGGAGTCGGCACGCCTCAAGGAAAGCCTGCACAACTATCAGCCCGCCGCTCGCCCGCCGCTGGCGAGCCTCAAGGAGGAGGCGCTGCGCCAGGCCATAGGCTTGAGCAGCAACCGCCAGCTCAACCTGCGCAAGGAGCGGCAGGGGGTGATGGACAGCCTCAACCAGCTGGAAAGCACCGGGCAGGAGTATCACCTGCGGGTGGATGATCTGCGCAAACAGCTGCAACTGACCCGCAGCCAGCTGGAGCGACTGAGCTTCAGCAGCGAATCGGATCGCCAGCAGGAGGCACAACTGCTGCTGACCAGAATGAAGGAGCAGAGCCTCTCCGACCGGATCCAGATGCTGGAGCTGGAGCAACTCTCTGCCCAGCAGCGCAACGATCTCGGCAAGCTGAAGCTGCAGGAGCTCAATCTGGCCATCGCCGACGAGGATGAGTGGCAAGCCAGCCTGCTGACCCAGCAGAACCAGCTGCGGCGGGAGAAGACCGAGCAGGCGCTGGAGGAGAGCGAGCGGCTGCGCAAACAACTCACCACCGACATGCCGCTGCTGCTGGAGCAACAACAGCAGAATCAGGCGCTCTCCATCCAGCTCGGCACACTGGAAGATCAGATTGAGCGGGTGCAGGACGAGCAGCGCAGCGTCGACAAGAATCTGTTTGAACTGAATGAGCTGGTCAACTCGGTACGCGAACAGCTGGAGTGGCTGCAGATCAGTAATGCCTACGGCGAGAACCTGCGCAGCAAACTCTCCGATCTGCCTCCCCAGTTCCCCCTCGACAAGCTGGAGTCCGCCATCGTCAGCGCCCGCATGGCCAAGTACCAGTATGAGAGCGAGCAGGATGGGCTCAAGGATACCCGCCAGCTGCGCGACAAGCTGATGGCCGAAGAGGAGGTGACGCTCGATCGGCCGCAACAAGCGGTGCTCGACAACCTGCTCAAGGCCCGGCGCCAACTGCTGACCCGGCTCAACGACGCCTCAGACACCCTCATTCAGGAGCAGACCCGTCTCAAGCTGCTCTACAGCCGCCAGAACAGCAAGATCGACGAGATCCGTGAAATAAGCGCCAGCCACCTGTTCTGGATGCCGGATGTGCGCCCCTTTACCCCACAGGTCATGCTCGGCATTCCCGCCGCGCTGACCCTGGCCTTCAACCCGGACAACTGGCTGCAACTGCCCTATGCCATCGCCGAGAACAGCCCGCTGAGCCTCACGCTGGCCGGTATTGGTCTGCTGGTGCTGGCCTGGAGCTGGTTCAAACTGGCCCGTCACCTGAGCCTCTATTGCGACCATATTGCGCCGCGGATCGGCAAGGTAACTCAGGACAAATTCAGCCTCACCAGCCGCTTGCTGCTGCGCTCCCTGCTTGCCGCCCTCCCCTTGCCCGCCATGGTGCTGATGGTGCGCGGCCTGCTCGAAGGGGCCTGGCAATACCCGTTTGCGGTGGCGGTGGCGCGCGGTCTTGGCGAGATCTGGTTTCTGCTGCTGGCACTGGTGATGGCCCGCCACCTGACGCTGGAGCGGGGGATTTTGATCCACCACTTCCGCTGGCCCCGGGAACAGGTGCAAAAGGTGTGGGGGCAGTTTCGCACCCTGCTGCTGGTGCTGATCCCGAGTTTCTTCGTGCAGGGGATGGCCAACAGCTATCAGGAGCACGCCTTCTACGACTCCCTCGGCCGGATGGCCTTCATGATCGGTGCACTCTGGCTGCTGCTCTTCTTTGCCCGTCTCAACCGGGAGCGATTGCCGCTCACCTGGGGCCAGACCGATATGACCAAGCCCCATCTGCTGCACCACTTCATCTGGAACAGCCTGATGCTGGCGCCGCTGCTGGCGGTGATCGGCGCCCTGTTTGGCTACTTCTATACCTCGCGCACCCTGCTGCGCCAGCTGGAGCTTAGCCTGCTGATGGGACTGGGTTGCCTGCTGGTCTACTATCTGGCCAGACGCTGGATGCTGATCCAGCGCCGCCGCCTCGCCTTCGAGCGTGCCAAGAGCAAGCGGGCCGAGATCCTGGCCCAGCGCGGCCGGGAAGAGGGGCATGACGAGCTCAGCTCCGAGACCCCGGACGTGGTGGAAGAGACTGAACTGGATCTCGATACCATCAGCGCCCAGTCGCTGGGACTGGTGCGCACCCTGCTGATGCTGGGCTTCACCATGCTGGTGGTGGTGCAATGGTCGGATCTCAACTCCGCCTTCAGTTTCCTCAGCAATATCGAGGTGTGGCAGGTGAGCAGCAAGATTGGCGGCATCGAGCAGCTCTCGGCCATCACCTTGCAGGATCTGATGCTGACCGCCTTCGTCTTCATTCTGACCGTGGTGACAGCCCGCAACCTGCCGGGGCTGATGGAGCTGACCCTGCTGCAACACCTCAGCCTCTCCCCAGGTACCGGCTTTGCCCTCACGACCACCAGCAAGTATCTGGTGATCCTGATCGGTGCCCTCACCGGCTTCTCCATGCTCGGCATCGACTGGTCGAAGACCCAGTGGCTGGTCGCCGCCCTCTCGGTGGGGCTGGGTTTCGGTCTGCAGGAGATCTTCGCCAACTTTGTCTCCGGCCTCATCATCCTGTTTGAGAAGCCGATCCGGCTCGGTGACACCGTCACCATTCGCGATCTCACCGGCACCGTCACCAAGATCAAGACCCGGGCAACCACCATAGTGGATTGGGATCGCAAGGAGATCATCGTGCCCAACAAGGCCTTCATTACCGAGCAGTTCATCAACTGGTCGCTCTCCGATGCCATCACCCGGGTAAAACTGCGGATCCGGATCGGCCTGACCCGGGATCCGAAACTGGTACAGCGCATTCTGGAGGAGTCCATCCAGGCATCGACCCTGGTATTGGAGACGCCGACGCCAGAGGTCTTCCTGATCGAATTCACCGACTCGGCACTGATCTACGAGATCCGCCTCTACGTCAACAACATGGATCACCGGATGCCCATCACCCATGAGGTTCATTCGCTGGTGCTGGAGAAAATGCAGCAGCAGGGACTTACCCTGCCCCATCAACAGATCGACATTCACCTGAGCCGCGGCTGATCCGCGAGGTAAAAGGAGCAGAACATGCAGATTATTGCCCACCGTGGCGCCAGCGGTCTGGCACCGGAGAACACCCTCAAGGCGATGGCCAATGCGCTGGAGCTGGGAGCATCAGCCATCGAGATCGACGTGCAGGCGGCCGATGGCGAATTGTGGGTATTCCACGACCGGCGGCTGGAGCGCTGCACCAACGGCAAGGGGGTGCTGACCGAACAATCCCGTTCCTATCTGGAGCAGCTCGATGCCGGTGAAGGAGAGGTGATCCCGACCCTGTGGCAGGTGATGGAGATCATCGCCGGACGCTGCGAGCTGCATATCGAGCTCAAGGGGGCTCATACCGCCGATGCGGTGGCAGCCCTGACCCGACGGGCAGAAGCCGAGCTGGGCTTTACTCCCGGCCAGTGGGTGGTCTCCTCCTTCCATCACCCGGAGCTGGCCCGATTTGCCGCCTTGCGGCCCGATATCCGGCTCGGTGCCCTGACCGCCAACCTGCCGCTCAACCTGGCGCAGTTTGCCGACAAGCTGGGAGCCTGGTCCATCAATTGCGATGTTGATTTTATCGACGCCGCGCTGGTCGATGATGCACATCGCCGGGGGCTCAAAGTTCTAGTTTATACCGTTGATTATCCAGAAGATTATGAAACGCTCTCTAGCATGGGGGTCGATGGAATCTTCACCAATCGACCGGATCGCTTTATCTCACCATGATGGGACGATACGCGTATGGATAAGCCCCCATTTAGGCACTAACTTTAATTTGTTGACCGGGGTAAAAAAAGTTCGACTACGGCCGATAGTAACAAGGCTATAACAATAATCAGATGCCACACACTTCAGACTGACGCTCATCAAGGATGTAACTATGAACTTATCCATTAAAAACAAGCTTGTTCTGGCTATCGGGGTCATTATTCTGGTGATCACCTGCCTGCAAGTCTGGTACAACACCTCGCAACTGCGCAGCGAGACCCAGCGACTGGTCTGGAACATCATCGACGAAAGCTCCATGGCCAACGTCAAGGGGATCTCCCGCTGGGTCGACTCCCGGATCAGCATGGTCAGCACCACCAAGGAAGCATTCGCCAAAGAAGACGAGCCCATCAGTCATCTGGCCCAGTCCATGAATGCCGGTGGCTTCGACCTGGTCTATGCCGGTACCGCAGACGGCAAGATGATCCAGAGCAAACCAACCGATTTGCCCGCCGGTTATGACCCACGTCAACGCCCCTGGTACAAGGACGCGGCCGCCGCAGGCAAGCTGGTCATTACAGCCCCCTATGCCGACATCTCCACCGGCCAGCTGATTGTCACCATTGCAGAGCCGTTCCAGCGCGGCAATACCCAGGGAGTCATCGCCGGTGACGTCTCCATCAGCTCACTGATCTCGGATATTCTGGCGGTCACCACCGAGGGCACCTACGCCATGCTGGTGGACAGCAATGGCACCATCATCGCGCACCCAGATGCCTCCCTGAGCCTGAAATCCGCTACCGCTCTGGCACCGGAACTGACTGCGGCCTACATCAATCAGGTCGCCCATGACGGCATGATCAACGAGCTGGTGATCAGCGGCAAGAAAGAGGTCTACGACTTTAATGCCATTCCCAATACCAACTGGTATTACGGCATGATGGTGGATGAAGAGATCGCCTACCAGTCGGTACGCCGCATGGTTACCTCCTCCCTCATTCAGGGGCTTATCACCATACTGATCGTGGCAGGCTTCTCCTATGTCGCCATCAACAGCTCGCTGGCCCCTCTGAAAACCCTGGGCGAAGCGATTGCCGATCTCTCCCGTGGCAACGGCGATCTGACCCGCCGGATCAAGATTGAACGTGTGGATGAAGTAGGCGCGGTTGCCAAACACGTCAACACCTTCATCGAGCGGATCCATGTGATGGTGCAGGATATCTCCAACTCCTCCGGCCAGCTCAACCAGCAGGCTAAGTCCTCCCACAGCATGGCGGAAAAAGCCAATCAGGGGCTGGCACGCCAGCAAAACGAGATCTCCCAGATCGCCACTGCGGTACACGAGATGTCGGCCACCGCGGTCGAGGTCGCCAGCAACGCCGAGCAGACCGCTGAAGCGGCCCGCAGCTCCTCCAGCAGCTGCGAGCATGGCAAGCAGGTGATCGCCCGCAACCAGCGCTCCATCACCGATCTGGCCACCCAGGTGGAACAGGCCTCCAACATCATTCAGGAACTGGAGAAAAACGCTCAGGAGATCAACACCATCCTCTCCACCATTCAGGGCATCGCCGAGCAGACCAACCTGCTGGCACTCAACGCCGCCATCGAAGCGGCCCGTGCCGGTGAACAGGGTCGCGGCTTTGCGGTGGTAGCCGACGAGGTGCGCGTCCTGTCACAGCGTACCCACAGCTCTACCGTCGAGATCCGCAATATGATCGAAACCCTGCAACGCAATACCCAGGGAGCGGTCAGCACCATGCACGAAGGCCAGCTGTTGGCCCAGAACAGCGTGGATGACGCCAACAACGCCACCCATGCGCTGGAACAGATCACCACCTCGATCAACCAGATCTCCGACATGGCGACCCAGATCTCCAGCGCGGCTGAGGAGCAGCGGGCCGTCACCGATGAGGTAAGCCGCAACATTCAGGCGGTGAAAGATGTCTCGGACGAACTGGCAGTGGATGCAGACAGCTCACGCCATCTCTCTGAACAACTTAAAAATATTTCGGGTGAACTGAGCAATCAGGTCGGTATGTTCCGCATTTGAGGATGAGCAAAAGGGGCCGTACAGGCCCCTTTTATTTTTCTAAATAGCGCTTAATTTTCAGTGAGTAATCTCACATTACCCGCCAAATACCCCGCCTTGAAATCCTTGTAATTCGTCTGGAATTATCAGATCACCGCCGTGGTCACCGCAGCATTTCGGATTACCTATTTCTATCCGAATGGGTGAATGCCAATAATTCTCATTAAAAAATTACAATAAAAAACTTAAAATTTTTTTCGCGAGTACCTAAAAAGAGAGGTGATTCGCATTTTATTGAAAGAAAACTACGTACAATCCAGAAGTTAAAGTGCTCGTAGCTAGGTGTTAAACTGCTCAGTAACACCAAAAAATGACGATAATAACGACATTTTCATCCAGGGATTTGGGTGTTTTATAGAAAAATAACCAATAAAAAGGGAATAAAACCTAGCAGTTTGACTTGCATCAAGCCTGAATTTTTTTCATAGAGCAAAATCGTGCCCAGCAAATCTATCCCTAAGGAGGCAGATGTGGATATTATCAAGACCGATGTGGCCATCATCGGTGCTGGCGGTACCGGCTTACGCGCCGCTATCGCTATAGCCGAATCACAGCCAGACCTGGACATCGCCCTGATTTCCAAGGTTTACCCGATGCGCAGCCACACGGTTGCTGCCGAAGGCGGCGCCGCCGGTGTCGTCCGTGATGACGACTCCCTCGAAAACCACTTCAACGATACCGTCTCCGGTGGTGACTGGCTGTGCGAGCAGGACGTAGTGGAATACTTCGTCAACAACGCGACCAAAGAGATGATCCAGCTGGAGCACTGGGGTTGCCCCTGGAGCCGCAAGCCGGATGGCAAAGCCAACGTGCGTCCGTTTGGTGGCATGAAGGTTCCCCGTACCTGGTTCGCCGCAGACAAGTCCGGTTTCCATATTCTGCACACCCTGTTCCAGACCTCCGTCAAATACCCGAGCATCAAGCGCTTCGACGAGCATTTCTGCCTTGATCTGATCGTGGACGACGGCCGTGTCCAGGGCGTACTGACCTTCGACATCCAGAACGGTATCACCCGCTTCATCCAGGCCAAATCCGTGATCGTGGCAACCGGCGGTGCTGGCCGTGTCTATCGCTACAACACCAACGGTGGCATCGTCACCGGCGACGGCATGGCACTGGCCTACCGTCACGGCGTACCGCTGCGTGATATGGAGTTCGTCCAGTATCACCCGACCGGTCTGCCGGGCACCGGCATCCTGATGACCGAAGGTTGTCGTGGTGAGGGTGGCGTCCTGCTGAACAAGGATGGCTACCGCTACCTGCAAGACTACGGCTTGGGCCCGGAAACCCCGATTGGCCAGCCGAAGAGCAAATACATGGAGCTGGGTCCGCGCGACCGTGTTTCCCAGGCATTCTGGCAAGAGCAGCAGAAAGGCCGCGTCATTCAGGGCCCGATGGGCGATGTGGTTCACCTCGACCTGCGTCACCTTGGCGAGAAGTACCTGAAAGAGCGTCTGCCGTTCATCTGCGAACTGGCCAAAGCCTACGTCAACGTGGATCCGGCCAAAGAGCCTATTCCGGTACGTCCGACTGCCCACTACACCATGGGTGGTATCGAGACTGACAACAAGTGTGCCACCCGTCTGCCCGGCCTCTACGCCGCGGGCGAATGTGCCTCCGTCGGTCTGCACGGTGCCAACCGTCTGGGTTCCAACTCCCTGTCCGAGATCGTGGTATTCGGCAAGCTGGCCGGTGAGCAGGCAGGTGAATTTGCCAAGACTCAGAAGCATGGCAATACCGAAGCCCTGGCCGCCAAGGCCGAGGCGCTCATCAAGCAGCACCTCTCCCTGATGGACATAGACGGTACCGAAAACCCGGCCGATATCCGCAACGAGCTGGGCATGTCCATGGAAGCCGGTGTCGGTATCTACCGTACCGAAGAGCTGATGCAGGGCACCATCGACAAGATCAACGAGCTGAAAGCCCGTTACAAGAAGGTCAAGATCAACGACAAGTCCTCTGTCTTCAACACCGATCTGCTGTACGCCATCGAACTGGGCTACATGCTGGACGTGGCTGAAGCCATGGCGCACTCCGCCATCAATCGTAAAGAGTCCCGCGGTTCCCACCAGCGTCTGGATGGTTACGAAGAGCGCGATGACGTGAACTTCCTCAAGCACACGCTCTCGTTCTACAAAAATGGCGAAACGCCCTCCATCGATTACTCCGATGTGAAGATCACTAAGTCCCAGCCGGCAAAACGCGTGTACGGCTCCGAGGGTGAGAAACAAGACGAGGCTAAGAAGAATGGCTGAGATGATTGAAATTGAGATCCTGCGCTACCGTCCGGAACAGGATAACGAGCCCTGGATGCAAACCTTCCAGGTGCCATACCAGAGAGAGATGTCTCTGCTGGACGCCCTGCAGTACATCAAGGATCACCTGGACTCTACCCTGAGCTTCCGCTGGTCCTGCCGGATGGCGATCTGCGGCTCTTGCGGCATGATGGTCAACGGTGTGCCCAAGCTGGGTTGCAAGGCTTTCCTGCGCGACTATCTGCCGGGCAAGATGACCGTCGAGCCGCTCAACAACTTCCCGATCGAGCGCGATCTGGTGGTCGACATGTCCGACTTCATCGAGAAGCTGGAGAGCATCAAGCCGTACATCATCCCGAGCGAGCCACGCAGCCTGTGTGATGGCGAGTACATCCAGACTCCGGCCCAGATGGCGCAGTACAAGCAGTTCTCCCAGTGCATCAACTGTGGTCTCTGCTACGCGGCCTGCCCGCAGTACGGCATCAACAAGAAGTTCACCGGTCCGGCGGCACTGGCTCTGGCCTATCGCTACAACGTCGACAACCGTGATGCCGGTGCCAAAGAGCGTATGCGCATCATCAGCCAGGACGAAGGCGTCTGGGGCTGTACCTTCGTGGGCTACTGCTCCGAAGTGTGCCCGAAAGGCGTCGATCCGGCGGCGGCCATCCAGCTTGGCAAGGTCGAAAGCGCCAAGGACTACATGATCGCCATGTTCAAGCCAGATTGAGAGCAGGATTGAGACCATGAACAACACTGATAGCAAACGTAAACCTTACGTCCGCGAAATGAAGAAAGACTGGTGGCTGAAGAACGCCTTCTACACCGGTTACATGATCCGTGAAGGCACCAGTATCTTCGTCTCCATCTACGCCGTTGTGCTGATGTGGGGCCTGATGCGCCTGGTTCAGGGTCAGGAAGCGTTCAACGGCTGGCTGGAATCCCTGCAAAGCCCGATCGCCATCCTGTTCCATGTCGTCGCTCTGGCGGCGTGCCTGTTCCATGCCAAAACCTGGTTCGCCCTGGCGCCGAAAGCCATGCGTATCTTCCGTGGTGAAGACCTGGTACCGGAGAAGCCGATCGTTCTCGCCCAGTATGTGGCGCTGGCGGTGGTGTCCCTGCTTGTCCTGATCATCGTGGCCTGAGGAGAAAACAATGAGACGTTCTGACGAACCAATTTACTGGGGTCTGTTTGGTGCGGGTGGCATGGTCGTTGCCATGCTGCTGCCGGTCATTGTCCTCATCACCGGTCTGCTGGTGCCCATGGGCATCATGGACGTGGAAACCATGAGCTATGACCGCGTGCACGCGTTCGCCAGCTCCTGGTGGGGTGCCTGCATCCTGCTGGTGATCATCGCCCTGCCAGTCTGGCACGGTATGCACCGTATCTACCACGGTCTGCACGATCTGGGGATCCACACCACCAAGCTGCACCACTATGTGTTCTATGGCTTTGCCTTCCTGGTATCTGCCATTAGTGTCGGCCTGCTGATGGTACTGGTACTCCAGTAATCACATCTGACTGATTGACCAAACCGGGCCAAGTGCCCGGTTTTTTATTGCCCCGCTATCCCGCCCCTGCTTTTTATTCACTCAAACAATTCGATAAAAACCAGATTATCGTCCAATCATATGGCGATCACAGTCACATAACCCCAATACATTCGTCATTTGCAGCAAACCATTTTGACCACCATCAATTTAGTGACACTTATATCAACTATAATTATTCAGATTAAATAATTATTCATATGGAGCTAGCTAATGACAGACAAAACACGCTCGGTGAGCATAGGCAGTTACCTGGCACTGGCCTTCGCCGTGGTCTTCTTCTCCGGACTGTTGCAATCCGGCGAGTGGTACGGGGTATTCGATTTCACCACGCTGAACGGTTCGTTCGGTACCATGGTCCAGAGCGTCAGCGAGAATGGTGACGGCATCAAGACCGCCATGACCGACATGCGCGGCAAGGGGGGCAACGGGGCGCGAGACGGCTTTCTGTTCGCCCTGACCCTGATCCCCACCGTGATGTTTGCCCTCGGTATGATCAATGTGCTGGAACACTACGGCGCGCTGGAAGCGGCCCGCAAGTTGCTGACCCCGCTGCTGCGTCCACTGATGGGGATCCCGGGCAATACAGGTCTGGCACTGATCGCCTCCCTGCAGAGCACAGATGCCGGTGCCGCCATGACCCGCCAGCTCAAGGATGAAGGGCTCATCACCAAGCGTGAAACCGACGTGTTCACCATGTTCCAGTTCTCCGCTGGTGCCACCATCGTCAACTTCTTCTCCTCCGGCGCCGTGCTGTTCACCCTGACGCTGGCAGATGGCAGCCCTGCGGTCAGCTCCTCCATCGGTCTGGCTGTCATCGTGATGTTCGCCTTCAAATTTGTCGGGGCCAACCTGTTCCGGGTCTACCTCAATATGAGCGAAGGCAAGCAGACCGATAACAACACCCAGCAGACCCTCAACACTCAGGAGCAAGCCAAATGAGCCAGGCCAACATCAAGAAACCCATCGTCACCGATATCTTCGTCGAAGGGGCCAAGAAGGGCTGGGTCATCGCCACCACCTCCACCGTACCCAACGTACTGATGGCCTTCGTCATCATCAAGGCGCTGCAGATCACCGGCGCGCTGGATGCCATGGGCGCCATCTTCTCCCCTGTCATGGCCATCTTCGGGTTGCCCGGTGAAGCGGCAGCCGTGCTGATCGGCGCCTGGATGTCGATGGGCGGTGCAGTCGGTGTGGTCATCACCCTGTTCGATCAGGGGATCCTCAACGGCACCCACATCGCCATTCTGGCGCCAGCCATCTACCTGATGGGCTCCCAGGTGCAGTACATGGGCCGCATCCTCGGCTGTATCGGCACCGAAGGGCGTTACATCCCCATCATGGTCGCCATCTCGGTACTCAACGCCTTCGGCGCCATGCTGGTGATGAACATCCTTCTCTGACCCGAACCTGATAGTGGAGCAAGCAATGACTTTTTCTCTGGATCAATACCTGACCGAACTGGCCCCGCTGATCAATCTGGATTGCGGATCCCTGCACCAGCCGGGCATTGCGGCAGTGGCCGACCTGATGGCCGCCAAATATGAGGCGATGGGCGGCTGGCAGATCAAGCGGGTCGACTGTGGCGCAGCCGGTGTGGGACTGGAGATCCGCAACCAGCCTGATGCGGCGCAGATCGATGTAATGCTGATCGGCCATATGGATACCGTCTTCCCCCTCGGCACCGCCGCCGCCCGCCCGATGAGCATCGATGGTGAGCGCGCTTACGGCCCCGGTGTCTCCGACATGAAATCCGGCCTGCTCAACATCGTCTATGCCCTGCGTGAACTGCCCCGCGAGGTGCGCGATCGCCTGAGCATCTGCGTCTGCATGAACCCGGACGAGGAGATCGGCTCCCTGCACTCCAGCGACTGGCTGGCAGCGGTGGCCAAACAGGCAAAACAGGTGCTGGTGGCCGAAGCGGCCCGCGCCGATGGCTCGCTGGTCAAGGCGCGCAAGGGGATGGCCCGTTATCGCATCGACTTCACCGGCAAGGCGGCTCACGCGGGCAACGAACCGCAGAAAGGGCGCAGCGCCATCACCGAGCTGGGCCACTGGATCCTCGCCATCAACGCCCTGACCAACTTCGAGAGCGGCACCACCCTCAACATCGGCATTGTCGAGGGGGGCAATGGCGCCAACATAGTGCCGGCCCATGCCAGCGCCGTGGTGGACGTCCGCTTCTGGGACAATCAGGAGTACCACCAGATCGACGATCATCTGCTGACCCTGGCCGAGCGGCCCCATCTGGACGGCGTCACCATCCAGCTGACCCGCGAGGCCCACAAACCGGCCATGGTGCCGTCAGAGGGCACTCAGGCACTGATGCAGCTGGTGGAGGAGTGCGGCGCCGAACTGGGGCTGCCCATTCGCTGGCAAGAGGTAGGGGGCGGCTCCGATGCCAACCTCACTGCCGCCCTCGGCATTCCCACTCTGGATGGTCTGGGCCCCATCGGTGCCGGTTTCCACAGTGACGAGGAGTATCTGGATCTGGCCAGCATTGCCCCGCGCATCGACCTGCTGGTGAAGGTACTGACCCGTCTGGCGGCCTGACAGCCTCTAACGTAAAAAAGGGCCAGCCGGTTTGCACCGGCTGGCCCTCTGTTTATCTGCTCCCCAGAATGACAGCACCCCTTCGCTATTACTCCATTGGTGGCAAGAAGCGGCGCATCACCTCATCCGTATGCCCCCCTTCCTGAAACGCCACCAGCGACTGATTGAGGATATTCACCAGCTGGTGGGCGCGGGGGGAGCCCTTGCTCACCAGCAGATAGAATCCCTTGCGGCTGGGCAGGGCGAGATTGAGCAACCCGCTCTCGCTGCGGTAAATGCCAAGGCTGATGCCTGCCACCAGAGGTTCGATTTCGCTTGGCAGAAAGTCGCAGCGATCCCGCTCCAGCATATCGAGCGCCTGCTGCAACTGTTTGACCCGGCGTGGCTCCTGCGCAAGCCCGTAGGGGGTGTAGTTGTAGCCAATCACCCCGCACACCCGGGAACGATTGACCGTCTGCAGATCTGGCGGTTCGGGGTAGCGGCGCTTGAGATAGAAGAAACCGAGGTGGGTGTAGTAGAGGGGAACGCTGTAGAAGGCAAACTCGGCCCGCTCCGGCTTGTAGCTGGCATCCCAGGTCAGCTCGCACAGACCATTCTGGCGATAATCCGCCAGCTCCTGCTGCACCCGCGCCCAGGGCAGATAGCGGATCTGGTGCGAGAGCCCGCTCTGTTGCAATGCATCGAGCACCAGCGTCGTCGCCGAACCTGTCAGGCGGCTGGTATCGGGCACCCCATCCTTACGCTCCCAGTAGGTAAAGGGGGCCCACTCGTTACCCTCCCCCAGACAGATCTTCACTGGTGGCTCTTGCCCCCATAGCGCGTGGGACAAGATGGCCATCGCCAATCCCGCCCACCATGTTGTCGCTCGTGTCATCTCCCGCTCCCGAACTGTTTATCCCTCTTGCAGCTTAGCCCAGAAGGGATTTTGCTCACTTTGCAGGGGCGCTTTCATGCCACAACGTCAGCAAATTGGCCGGAATGGCACCATAACGGAGCTGCGGGGTCTGGTGCCAGTCAGCCAGCTTTTGCAGGGCTTTCGCCAGATCCTGTGCAAGCGTGCGGGTCACTCTCACACCAGCTTCCAGATAGAGGCTCTTGATCTCGAAGATCCCCTGCTGGCGATGGGCCTTGGCATCCATCCTGCCCACCAGCTTGCCACGATGCAGCAAGGGCAACACGAAGTAGCCATACTGGCGCTTGGGGGCCGGGGTATAGCACTCGATGCGATAGTCAAAGTTGAACAGTTCACTGGCCCGTTTGCGATCCCACACCAGCGGGTCAAACGGCGACAAGGCCGTGGTATGGGTTGCCTTGAGGGTGCCCGCCTGTGCCCTTGCCAGCTCATCGGCCAGTGAGGCGTGCACAAAAGCGCCGTGCTGCCACCCCTCCACCCATACCGGCAACAGCTCCCCTTCGTCCGCCAGCTGATGGAGCAGGTCATCGTATTTGCCGCGCCGCAGCCGGTAGTAGTCCGCAACCCAACCGGTTTTGACCAGCCCCAGCGCCCGGCAGCTGGCGCGCACCATATCCCGCTGCGCCTGCTCGAAGCTCGGCAGATCCCGCTCGTCACGCCACTCGGGGATGACCCGCTCGGCCAGGTCATAGACCCGCTGAAAGTTGCGTCGCTCCCGCACCATCAGCTGACCTGTGGTAAAGAGCACCTCCAGATGACGTTTCTCCGGCTTCCAGTCCCACCAGCCGTTCCCCTTGCCGGTTGTGCGTTCAAAGTCAGCCGCCCGCACCGGGCCATGCTGACGAATACGCTCGATTAGCTGGCCAATCTCCTGCTGATGGGTAGCGAGCCAGTTGGCCGAAAACTTCCACCCCATGGCGGCAGGGTCGAGCATCCGGTGGCGCAGCAGCCGGTAATCCTCGCGGGGCACAAAGCAGGCCTCGTGGGCCCAATATTCGAAGATCTCGCCGTCAGCCAGCAGTTGCTCCAGCCAACGCGGTTCGTACTGGCCAAGGCGGCTAAAGAGCACCAGATAGGGGCTGCGCGCCACCACCGAGATGGTATCGATCTGCAGCAGCGCCATGCGGCGGATGGTGGCCAGCAGATCAGCCGGTGTCGCCTTGCTGCGACAGGGGGCGAGCAGCCCTTGCGCCGCCAGTTGCAGATGACGGGCATCTTGCAGTGACAAATGGGTAATCGACATCAACAACCGCTCCCTGGTATCTGACCATCGCGCGCCCGGCGGATGGCCAACAAAACCGGGGGAGGTACCACGCTGACATGCCTCCCCTCCCTTGTGTGCCTGCGCCGCTATGAGTGAGCCGGGGGCAAGACCAGCTGATTGACCACCAGCATGATCTCTTGATAAGTGGCCTCGACCGTCTCGGGGGTCGGCTCCAGAATAAGGTCATCGGCATAGCCGTTGATGAGCGAGGTGATCTGGCGCGCCAGTCGCTGGGCATCGCCCGCCACAAACTCGCCGCTGTCGATCCCCTTTTGCAGGATCTGCTCCAGCACCTCGCGCCACGCCAGAATGATTTTGCGGTAGCTCTCGGCAAACACAGGGTCGCGCAGCGACTCGTTCCAGGCATCCAGATAGATGGCCCAGGAGGCATCCTGACTGGTCGGCAGGTTGTCCCGCACAAAGAGCGGCAACGCTTCGCGGGCCGGCAGCGGCAACAGCCACTCCCGCTGCTCGGCGATCTCCTGATAGGTGAAACGCTCCACGGCGCAGAGGCAGAGCTCCTTCCAATCCTTGAAGTAGTGGTAGACGTGGCTGCGCGCCAGACCGGTGCGCTCGGCAATATCACGGGTTGACGATGCCGCCATCCCCTTCTCTCGAAACAGGGCCAATACGGCCTCGATGATCATCTCTTTGCGCTGTTCTGCTGATGGGCGTGCCATCTGACCTCCTGCGATATCCATCGTTCTGCTTGACTTTGAGCAGTCGCTCAAACAAACTTTGAGCACTCGCTCAAACTTAGCGTTTCCGACATCTTAGGAGATAACCCATGACAACACCAACCACTTCGGCAGCCAGTTGCGACGAGCAGGCTACGCCGTTGCCACACTCGGCCGGTCGTTCGCTGGGGGCGATTGCGCGGGCCAATCCCCTCAAGCTGGCGGGCACCTTCTCGCTGGTGGCCCTCGAAAACATCCTGCTGGTGGTCTACCCCCTGTTCGCCGGCTTTGCCATTGACGCCATCGTCAAGGGCCAGTGGTGGCAGGCCTCGAGCTACGCCCTCATCGTGCTGCTGTTCTGGCTGATCGGCGCCCTGCGCCGGGCGGTCGATACCCGCACCTTTACCCATATCTATGCGGCACTGGCGGTGCCGGTGATCCTGACCCAGCGCCAGCAGCAGGAGGGGCAATCCACCATAGTGGCGCGGGTCACCCTGGCGCGGGAGTTTGTCGACTTCTTCGAGAAACATATCCCGATCCTGGCCACCAGCCTGATCTCCATCGTCGGGGCGGCCGTGATGCTGATGGTGATCGAGTTCTGGGTCGGCATCGCCTGCATGGGGGTATTGCTGCTGTTCGGCCTGCTGCTGCCCGGCTTTTCGCGCAAGAACCAGCTGCTGCACGAGCGGCTCAACGATCGGCTGGAACACGAGGTCAAGCTGGTCACCCATGCCCAGCCAGCCAGCCTCGCCCGCCACTACCGCGCGCTGGCCTGGCTCCGTATCCGGATTTCGGATCGGGAGGCGCTCGCTTTTCTGGCGGTCGGCATCAGCGCCTCCCTGCTGTTCCTGCTGGCCATCACCATGCTGATGGCCCAACCCCAGGTCTCGGCAGGCCATGTCTATGCTGTGATGACCTACCTCTGGAACTTTGTCACCAGCCTGGATGAGGGGCCCGGTCTTGCCGATCAGCTGGCCCGGCTGAGAGACATAGGCCGCCGGGTCAACACCGCCCAACCCGATGAAATGATTTGATATTTTGTATCTGTAACCGGAGTAGAAGATGAATCCGACCACCCTCTGCCAACGAGCGTTGACCATGTGTATCAGCTGTTTTTTCCTCGCCGCCTGCGGCCCCAAAATGAGCGACTTTGAGCCCAACACCAGCTACTGGTTCAAGGAGAAACCAGCAGAGGAGAGTGCCCCGCTGGCACAAGATCTGAAGGTGGATATCGCCATCATAGGTGGCGGCTACAGCGGCCTCTCCAGCGCCTGGCATCTGGCCAAGGCCAATCCGTCGCTCAAGATTGCCATCTTCGAGGCCAAACAGGTCGGCAGCGGCGCCTCGGGCCGCAATGGCGGCATGGTGCTGCCGGGTTCCGAGGTGATGGACCTCTATGAAGAGGGGGAAGCGAGCAAGCGCCACTATGATCTGACGGTCGCCAGCATGCACAAGCTGCAAGCACTGGTTGAATCGACCGGCATCGATGCCGATATGAGGCTCGATGGTTATGTGGAGGCGATCCTCGATGAGGAGGATATTCCCGAGTACCGCGACTATGTAAAAACCGCCAATCGCCTCGGCATCCCGCTGCAATACTGGAACGCCGACACCACCGAAGAGAAACTCGGCACCGACCGCTATGTGGGGGCCGTCTACGACCCCAATGGCGGTCAGGTACACGCCATGAAGCTGGTTAACGCCCTGCACAAGGCGGTGGAGCAGGCGGGCGTCACCATCTATGAACAGAGCCCGGTGCTGGGGATCAAAGAGGGGAAGCAGATCGAACTGAACGTGGCCGACAAGTACAAGGTGACCGCCGACAGCATAGTGCTGGCGACCAACGGCTACACCTCAAAACTTGGCTACTTCAGCGGCCGGGTCTTTCCGGTACACGCCCAGAGCGCCGTGACCGAACCGCTTACCCGGGACCAGCTCAACGCCATCCAGTGGCAGAGCCGGATGCCCTTTTATGACACCCGCAACATCCTGTTTCATCTGGTATTGACCCCGGACAACCGGATCGTCATCGGCGGTGGCAATGCCGAGTACGTCTTCAACGATGGCCTCAACTACAAGGGAGACCTCAACCGGGTCAGCGCCATGATGATGAAAGAGCTGGTGACACTCTATCCGGCCCTCAAGGGGATCAAGTTTGAACAGGTGTGGGACGGGGTACTCGGCATGACCGGCGACAGCACCGAAGCAGTGGGGGTGATGGGGGATCACAAGAACATCTACTACGCCCTCGGCTACAACGGCCATGGCATCAACCTCTCCTTCCTGTTTGGCGACATCGTGGCCAGCCTCTATCAGGGCAAGGAGCACCCCTGGTTCAACCACGCCGAGCAGACGCTGCCGATGTGGCTACCGCCGGAGCCGTTCAAGTCAATCGGCGTCAAGTCAGCCCTGATGTACTACCAGTGGCAAGACAAGGGCTACGACCAGTAACCCACCAACGAGCAACAGAAAAAGGCACGCCTCAGGGCGTGCCTTTCTGCAATACCGCCACATCGGCATGAGGCAACTCAAGCTCGGCCTGCCAGCGAGCAGCCAGCACCCGAAACGACGCCTCGGCAAAGAAGACGATATGGGTAGGATCGTGGCGGTAACGCCAGTTCTTGAACCGCTCGTCACCGAGCACCCGCTGGGTCTGCAGCACCAGCAGGCCGCCGGGCTTGAGGCAATCCCACAACTGCGCCAGCACCGTGCGCGGCTCGGCAATATGCTCGATCACCTCGGTACTGGTGATGAAGTCGTACTGGTGCTCCAACAATTCGGGAAAATCGGCATAGAACTTATCATATCCAACCATGTCGTAACCCGCCTCACGCCCCATCGCCACCAGCGCCGGCCCCGGGCCACAGCCAAAATCGAGGCCACTTGCAGGAGTTGGCACCCGACTCAGTACCTCACCAAAGGCCCGCATCAGAAAGGTGCGATAACGGGGATCATCCACCCGATTGTCGTGACCGTCATAGACCGCCTTCTCCGCCGCCTCATCCAGATGATCCGCCTCATCCAGCCAGACCAGCTCGCACGCGAGGCAGCGATGATAGCGCTTGCCCGCCACCGGCAGGGGATAACTGCGATGGCTGGCACACAGGGGGCAGCTGACGGTGGATGACATGACGGTTCCTCTTGGTGGCTTCCTGTTGGATAACAGCGGCGCAGATTGCCTGCCCGCTGCCTCGCTGACAACTTTTTTTGCTCCTTAAGGGTTTCTTAAGTTTGCCCTTTAACTCTCAAACCATCGCAAGAGAAGGAGTCACCCATGACCATCGAGATCCAGGCCCCCTACCGATTGCTGCTAGCCAAGTCCCCGCAGCAGGTCATGGCACTGCAAACCTATATCCAGGCCGCCTACACCATCGAGTTCAACGCCCGCATCCCCCATTTCCTCCCCTGTCTGCTGGGGCTCTATCGGGCGGACGGGACGCTGGTCGGTGCCTGTGGTCTCAATCATGCCAGTGAGGGGGCTCTCTATCTGGAACAGTATCTGGAGCAACCCATCGAGGCCGCCATCAACACCCGCCTAGGAGTCTATCCGGCACGCAACCGCATTATCGAAGTGGGCAATCTGGCCTGCAGCGAACCGGGCAATGCCCGCCTGATGTTCGCGGCCCTGTGTCGTCTGCTATGTGAAAACGCCCTCGACTACGTGGTCTTTACCGGCACCGCCAAGCTGCGCAACAGCTTTGCCCGCCTGCAACTCAATCCGGTGGAGCTGGCCCCCGCACAGGCCCATCAGGTGGGGGCCGACGCCGATGCCTGGGGTGAGTACTACCGTTGCCAACCCAAGGTGATGGTGGGCGACATCAATCAGGGGCGCGAGGTGCTGGCCCAGCGCAGCCTGCTGCTCAATCTGCTGGCCCCCATGCCTACCCTGTTTGACGATGCCGGCAAGAGCAGTGATAACCAGCCCCATCAAAAAAGGTGCGCCCAATGAGCCTGTTCGACGCCATCGCCAAACATGCCCACGAGGCTCCGCAATCCCCTGCGCTGCTGAGCAGCCTGCAGCGTCTCGATTACCAGACCCTGTGGCAACAGATCCAGCGTCTGGCCAGCCAGCTGCAACAGCTCGACATCAGCCGTCTGGCGCTGCAACTGGACAACGGCCTGCCCTGGGCGCTGCTGGATCTCGCCTGCACCCGCGCCGGTATCGTGGTGATCCCGGTACCTCACTTCTTCAGTCAGGCCCAGCAGGCCTGGTTGCTGGAGAGCAGTGGCGCCGATGCGCTGGTGGGCCCACATCATCAGGGGTGGCATGCCGCCGAACCGCTCTCGCTAATCACCGGCGAGCTGCCGCTCTGGCGCCATACCCCGGCCAATCGACCAGCGCTGCCCAAGGGCACCGCCAAGATCACCTACACCTCCGGCACCACGGGCCAGCCCAAGGGCGTCTGCCTGTCACTGACCCAGATGATGGCGGTGAGCCATGCGCTGGCCGAGCGGGTCGCGCCAGCCAAGGTGGAAAAACACCTCACCCTGCTGCCGCTGGCGACCCTGCTTGAGAACATCACCGGCCTCTATGTGCCGCTGCTGACCGGCGCATGCAGCCGCATTCCATCCCTCGGGGAGCTCGGTTTCACCGGATCCAGTTCGCTCAATGCAGCCATGCTGGGGGAGGCGCTGCTACGCTGGTCGACCCACAGTCTGGTGCTGGTGCCCGAACTGCTGCGCCTGCTGCTGGCGCTCTGCACCAGCACACCGACGCTGGCCCAGCAGCTCAAGAGCCTGCGCTTTATTGCCGTCGGTGGTGGCAAGGTAGCACCCGACCTGATCAAACATGCCCGCCAGCTCGGCCTGCCGGTATACGAAGGGTATGGCCTCTCGGAGTGCGGCTCCGTGGTGGCGCTCAACAGCCCGGATGCTGACAAGCCCGGCAGCGTCGGCCGCCCCCTGCCCCACTGTCAGGTCACCATCGCCAGCGACGGCGAAATTATGGTGATCGGCAGTGCCATGCTGGGTTATCTCGGCAGCAACGAACCAACTCCCGAACAGATTGCCACTGGCGAACCTTCTGCCATGCAGATCGCCACAGGCGATCTGGGTCATCTGGATGATGAGGGCTACCTCCATATCACCGGGCGCAAGAAGAATGTCCAGATCACCGCCTTTGGCCGCAACTTCTCCCCCGAGTGGGTGGAAGCCGAGGCCCAGCTCTGCCCCGCCATCGCCCGCATCGTGGTTTTTGGCGATGGTCAGCCTGCCAACGTGGCGCTGATCCAGCCCCTGCCGGGCAAAGAGGCGGATCTGCCACGCCAGATCGCCGATCTGAACCAGCGGCTGCCCGATTACGCCCGCCTGCACTACTGGTTGCCGGTGGCACTCGACCAGCATCCCGGCCTGCTGACCGCCAACGGGCGCCCCCGTCGCAACGAGATTTACCAACACTTTTCCCGGCAAATCAGCCAATGCCTTACAGGAGAATCGTCATGAGCTTCTATCAGACTCTGCAACAAGCCACAGCCCAGGAGCGTGAGCATCTGTTCAACGCCCCCATCATCGAAGCCTGCCGCCGTGGTGATATCAGCCGTGACACCTATCTCGCCTTTCTGGCGCAGGCTTACTACCACGTGCGCCACACAGTTCCGCTCCTGATGGCCACCGGCGGCAAGCTGGGTCAGGAGTACGAGTGGGTGCGTGGCGCCATTGCCGAGTACATCGACGAGGAGTATGGCCATCAGGAGTGGATCCTCAACGATATCCGCGCCTGTGGCGGTGATGCCGAGACGGTGCGCCACGGCCAGCCCGGGCTGCCCATCGAGCTGATGGTCGCCTTCCTCTATGACCAGATCCAGCGCGGCAACCCCATGGGCTTCTTCGGCATGGTGCAGGTACTGGAAGGCACCAGTGTGGCCATCGCCCTCACCGTCGCCGACCAGCTGAAAAAGGGCCTCGGCCTGCCACCCCAGGCGATGAGTTACCTGAGCTCCCATGGCGCCCTGGATCAGGAACACCTCAAGTTCTTTGAATCCCTGATGGATCGGGTCGAGAGTCCGGCGGATCAGGCCGCCATCATCCACGGGGCCAAGGTGGTCTACCGCCTCTATGGCGAGATGCTCTACAACCTCACCGCCACACCGTAAGTCGGCAGCGGATCAGCAGACAGCAAAAAGGGAATCCATACCATGAACCTTGAAGGGAAACTCGTGCTGCTCACCGGCGCCAGCGGTGGCATAGGTGAAGAGCTGGCGCAGGAGCTGGCGGCCCAGGGGGCACACCTGCTGCTGCACGGTCGTCGCGGCCCGGCACTGGAGCGGCTGTGCAAGTCACTGCCTCATCCCGAGCGCCATCAGGTGGTGCTCGCCGACCTCGGCTCTGCGCAGGAGCGGGCCAAGCTGTTGCAACACCCGGCGCTGGAGGACGGGATCGACATCCTGATCAACAACGCTGGTTGCAACCAGTTTGCCTGGCTGGAAGATCAGAGCTTCGAGCAGGTGGAGCGCCAACTGCTGCTCAATATCGAGGCGCCCATCCAGCTCACCCGTGCCCTGCTGCCAACCATGCGCAAGCCGGGGATCATCATGAACATGGGGTCGAGCCTGGGCAGCATCGGCTACCCCGGTTACAGCGTCTACTGCGCCAGCAAATTTGCCCTGCGCGGCTTTAGCGAAGCGCTGGGACGTGAGCTGGAGGGGAGCGGCATCAAGGTGCTGCACTTTGCCCCCCGCGCCACCCGCACCAAACTCAATTCCGAAGCGGCTTACGAGATGAATGCAGCGCTCGGCACCCAGACCGACAGCCCGCAGGAGGTGGCCGAAGAGGCGGTCATCGCCCTGTGCAACGAAACCCGCCGCAGCTGGCTCGGCTGGCCGGAAAAACTGTTCGTGCGGCTCAATGCCCTGCTGCCCGGCATCGTCGACAAGGCGCTGGCCAGACAGCTGCCGATCATCAAACGTTATGCCCGTCATCTTCAGCCAGGGACGGCTGATGCCGGCGCCAACAGTGCGCCACAACCAGACTTGTCCCGCCCGATCCCGACCAAGAAGGAGCATTAATATGAACTTTTTCCGTCAATCAGTGACCTCTTGTGCCATCGCCATCCTGCTGGGGTCCTCCTCGGTCATGGCCGCGGGTGATGCCCTCGTCCCCATCCAGCAACAGTGGGCCGTCTGCCAGTATCAACAGACCGGCAAGACGAAAGAGAGCTGCCTCGAAACCCTGAGCACCCAGGCCGAAGCGGCCAGCGCCAAGGAGCCCTTTCGCGCCGATCTGCTGATCTGGTCGGCCATCGTCAAGAGCACCTGGGCTGGCGCCAAGGGCGGGCTGGGAGCGCTGGGGCTGGTGAAAGAGGCCAAGGCCAAGCTGGAGCTGGCGCTCAAGCAGGATCCCAAAGCGCTGGACGGCTCTGCCTACACCAGTCTGGGCTCCCTCTACTATCAGGTGCCCGGCTGGCCGGTCGGCTTTGGCGATGACGAAAAGGCAGAACAGCTGCTCAAGCAGGCGCTGACCATCAATCCGGATGGCATCGACCCCAACTTCTTCTATGGCGACTTCCTGCTGGATCAGGGTCGCAAGGCCGAGGCCAAAACCTACCTCGACAAGGCGCTGGCCGCCCCGGCCCGCCCGGGTCGCGAAGTGGCCGACGAAGGGCGCAGAATGGAGATCCGCGATCGGCTGGCCAAGCTATAAAACCCTGATGGATCAAAGAACTATTTAAACTCTGCCCACCAGCTTGCATACTGGTGGGTAGGGTTGTTTATGCCACGGCATGCCCTGGCGCTGAGCCAGATCGCCACACCCAACAAACAGGGAGAAAAGAATGCGGATCCTGCTGGTGGAAGATGATGTGATGCTGGGGGATGGCATGCAGGATGCACTGCGCCATAGCGGCTACACGGTGGACTGGCTGCAACAGGGGTTGCCCGCTCTGGCAGCCCTCAAGAGCGACGAATTCGCCGCCCTGATCCTCGATCTCAACCTGCCCGACATCGATGGCCTCAGCCTGCTGCGCAAGTTGCGGCGTGAAGGACACCAGCTGCCAGTGCTGATCCTCACCGCCCGCGATGCGCTGGACGATCGGGTGGTCGGCCTCGATGCCGGCTCCGACGACTACATGGTCAAGCCCTTCGCCCTGCAGGAGCTCAACGCCCGCCTGCGCGCCCTGGTTCGTCGCAGCAAGGGGCAGGCTCAGGCGGTGCTGGAGTATGGTGATATCCTTATCTATCCCGAATCCCAGCAGGTCACCTATCAGGGGGAGGCGGTCAAACTCACCCCCCACGAATACAAGTTGCTGCAGGAGCTGATCAGCCAGAGCGGCCGGGTGCTGAGCAAGGACCAGCTGCAACAGAGCCTCTACGGCTGGGATGAAGGGGCCGAGAGCAACGCGGTAGAGGTGCATATCCACCATCTGCGCAAGAAGTTCTACAGCGACCTCATCCGCAATATTCGCGGGGTCGGTTACATCATTCCCCAGCTCGAACAGCCAAGCCGGACACCCGCACGATGAAACGCCCCCGCTCCATTCGCCGCTTTCTGCTCACCGGTATCCTGACGCTGGTGAGTCTGAGTCTCACCATCAGCGCCTTTATCGGCTACATGGAGGCGAGCCACGAAATGGAGGAGCTGTTTGATGCCCGCCTCGCCCAGTCGGCGCGCATCACCAACCAGCTGCTGGCCCGCTATATGGCCCAGCAGGGGCAGTTGCCCGCCAACGGCACCGTCTATCAGGAGTGGGAGGCGCAAAATCCCGATGAGTGGCAAAAAGACCCCAGCCTCAACCTGACCGGCGAGGATCGGGAGATCACCCCCTACGGCCACGAGTTCGAACGCAATCTCTACTTCCAGCTGCTCGATGAAAATGGCCACCTGCTGCTGCGTGCCCCCAGCGCCCCGGATCAGCCGCTGGTCACCCTGGCCATCGGCTTTGACACGGTCGAAAAAGATAATCACCAGTGGCGCACCTTCACTCTCTACAACCAGCAGGAGCAGACCTGGCTGGTGGTGGCCGAGCGGGACGACGAGCGCAGCGAACTGGCCAGCAAGATGGCCACCCTCACCATGCTGCCGCTGCTGATCACCCTGCCCCTCCTGCTGGCCCTGCTCTGGTGGCTCATCACCCGCGGGCTAGCCCCCCTGCGTCAGCTGGCCCAGGCCATCAGTGAACGTCACCCCGCCAACCTGAGCCCGCTCAGCCTCAAGATAAGCGCTCAGGAGCTGACCCCCCTCACCAACGAGATCAACCGGCTGATGCAGGCGCTGGCGGAGACCATAGAGCGGGAGAAGCAGTTCACCAACGAGGCGGCCCACGAGCTGCGCACCCCGCTGGCGGTGCTGCGGATCCACAGTGAAAATGCCCTGGCTGCCGAAGATGAAGTGAGCCGCCAGCAATCCCTACACAAGATGCTGCAAGCCCTAGACCGCAGCGATCGGCTGATCCGCCAACTGCTGACCCAGGCCCGTATCGACAACCAACAGGGGCTGGTATTGACCGAGCTGGAGGTGGGCCACCTGCTGCAAGGCACCCTGGCAACGCTTGCTCCCATTGCCCTCAAGAAGGAGCAGCAGCTGTCGCTGGAGTGTGAATTGCCACTGCTGGTGATGGGGCAGGCCACCCTGCTCGACCTGCTGTTCAGTAATCTCATCGATAATGCGCTGCGCTACACCCAGCCGGAGGGCGAGATCAGGGTGCGGGTTCAGCGAGAGGGCAACCGGGTAAGGGTGGATGTAAGTGACAACGGCCCCGGCATTCCCGCCAGCGCCTTGCCCCGGCTGTATGAACGCTTCTTTCGGGTCAATCCCCAGCAGGGGGATGGCGTGGGTCTCGGCATGGCGATTGTCTCGCGCATTGCCCAGCTGCACGGCGCCGACCTCGATGTCCACAACCGGCCGGAAGGGGGGCTGGAGGTGAGCGTGTTACTCCCGCTCCCGCCGGCAAGATAAGCGATAAGTAAAGAGCCCGCGATGCGGGCTCTTTACTTTCAATGACAATCTGGCTGCACGGTAAAGGTTCGACTGGAGTCCACTGGGCCCAGCTCCGCCAGCAGGCGGCGGCCAAGCAGCACCGGATAGATCATCTTGCTGCGATCCCGCAGGGTAAACCACTCCTCATACACCTTGTCCCCCAGACAGATGGACATGGTCACCGTTGGCCGCTGCTCCATGCCGCCCGCTCCGCGCACCGTCACGCTGCGCTCGACCCGCCGCTCGAACTGCTGCTTGACCAGCTTGCCGCTGTCGGCATCAGTTACCACCAGCATGAAGCGCACCCAGGGCTTGCCATCCCGTTTGAATCTGGTGATGGAGCGTGCATCGAGGGAAGAGGTGAGCGCCCCGGTGTCGAGTTTCATCTTTACCGCCACGCCGGTGGGCAAAATAAGTCCCTTCTCGATCCAGCCATAGCTGGTCGGGGTCTCTGCCAGCGCACTGCCACACAGTGCCAGCATCAGGGTGATCCCCACCATCATCTTGCCCATTTTACTGCCCTGCCTTGTCAATCCTGCGCCCAGATCTACCACAGTCCCATTGTGGGTCAATCCGATTTATTTCAGCTACTTGGATAATATCTGGCGGGTCAGGAGAGAGACGACAAAGAGTGGCCGAACGGCGGCTCAAGCGGGCGGGAATATCGAAGGAGAGCAAGGCACCGAACGGTGCTGGATGAAACTGGTGGTTAACCTCAGGTTGTGACGCCAAAGGCTACCACAAGGATTTACAAATTATCAGTCTTGTTCTGAAGGGATTTTTGCCTACACTGTTGTAAACCGGAGGGCCTGAAAACCACCGGTTTTTTTGCGCCTGCCGAAAATTTGCCACTGCAAAAGTGACTTTCAACAAGGCTCAATAAGGAATTTGTAATGCGTATCGAAGAAGACTTGAAGCTCGGTTTCAAGGATGTCCTGTTCCGCCCCAAGCGCTCTACTCTCAAGAGCCGTTCCCAAGTAAGCCTGACCCGTCAGTTCACCTTCAAACACACTCAGACCCAATGGCAAGGCGTACCCGTTATCGCCGCCAACATGGATACCGTCGGCAGCTTCGCCATGGCGCGCACGCTGGCCGGTTTCGAGATGATGACCGCGGTACACAAGCACTACAGCCTTGAGCAGTGGCAAGCTTTCGTCAACGAGACCGACCCGGCGCTGCTGGGCCATGTGATGGTCTCCACCGGCACCTCGGCTGAAGATTTCGCCAAGACCCGCCAGATCCTCGCCATGTCCGAAGCGCTGCGTTTCATCTGTGTCGACGTGGCCAACGGCTACTCCGAACACTTCGTCGAGTTCGTGCGCAAAATTCGTGAAGCCTGCCCCAACCACGTCATTCTGGCGGGCAACGTGGTGACCGGCGAGATGGTCGAAGAGCTGATCCTCTCCGGCGCCGACATCGTCAAGGTTGGCATCGGCCCGGGCTCTGTCTGCACCACTCGCGTCAAGACCGGCGTCGGCTATCCGCAACTCTCCGCCATCATCGAGTGTGCCGATGCGGCCCACGGCCTCGGCGGCCAGATCGTCGGTGACGGCGGCTGTACCTGCCCGGGCGACGTCGCCAAAGCGTTCGGTGGCGGTGCCGACTTTGTCATGCTGGGCGGCATGCTGGCAGCCCACGAGGAGTGCGGTGGCGAGATCGTCGATGTAGACGGCGAACCCTTCATGAAGTTCTACGGCATGAGCTCCTCCAGCGCCATGGACAAACATGCCGGCGGCGTCGCGGAATACCGCGCCTCCGAGGGTAAAACCGTACTGCTGCCCTACCGCGGCCCGGTCGAGAACGCCGTGCGCGACATTCTGGGCGGCGTGCGCTCCACCTGTACCTACGTGGGTGCCAGCCAGCTGAAAGAGCTCACCAAGCGCACCACCTTTATCCGGGTACGCGAGCAAGAGAACAACGTCTACGGCAAGGAGTAACCTGCCACAGACCGCCGTCACACGCTGACGGTTAGAAGCCAGTCAACCGGTGTGCTACCCTGCGCACCGGTTTTTTTGCATCTGGGATCCCGAGCCATGACAACTCCCCTGCCCCCGTTTGACTGGGACATCTTCTGTTGCGTCGTCGACAACTTCGGTGACATCGGCGTCACCTGGCGACTCGCCCGCCAGCTAAAACGGGAGGGGAATATTGCGGCACCTAGCAATGAGGTTCAGGTGCGGCTCTGGGTGGACGATCTGACAAGCTTTGCCCGCATCTGTCCGGGTCTCGACCCGGCGCAGGATGGCCAGTGGGTCGATGGCATCTATATCCAGCACTGGCATGAGTCCCTGCCGACCGACATGACACCGGCCAGGGTGGTGATCGAAGCCTTTGCCTGCGAACTGCCCACCCCCTTCATAGAACTGATGGCGAGCCAACCCAGCCCCCCATGCTGGATCAATCTGGAGTACCTCTCGGCGGAGAGCTGGGTAGAGGATTGCCACGGCCTCGCCTCGCCCCAGCGGGTTGGCAATAAAAGCCTCAACAAATACTTCTTCTTCCCGGGCTTTACCGCTAAAACCGGCGGCCTTTTGTGCGAACGCGACCTCATCGCCGAACGGGAGCAGTGGCAGCAAGATGATGCGGGACTGGCAGCCTACTGGGCCAGTCTCGATTTGCCGCCAAAACAAGAGCACGAGCTGCGGGTCAGCCTCTTTACCTACGAGAGCGATGCGCTGAAGAGCCTGGTCGAGAGCTGGTGCCAGAGCGCCACGCCCGTCACCCTGCTGCTGCCGCTGGGGCGCTCTCTCAACGATGTGCTCACCGGTGCCGGTCTGACTGATGCCATCCCTGCGGCCAAAGCGGGGGATCTGCTCCACTCGGGCAACCTCACCATCAAGCTGCTGCCGATGACCGATCAGGCCGGTTACGATCGACTGCTCTGGAGCTGCGATCTCAATCTGGTGCGTGGGGAGGACTCCTTCGTACGGGCCCAGTGGGCGGCTCGTCCTTTCCTCTGGCACATCTACCAACAGGAGGAGGAGGCCCATCTGGTCAAGCTGGAGCAGTTCCTTGACCACTACTTATCCGATCTACCCGCCGAGTGCGGCCAATGGCTGCGCCGCTTTAATCTGGCTCTCAACCGTGGTGAAGATTGCCGCGAACTTTGGGCCCAATGGCCCCGATATAGCGCCATTTGGCAGCAACATGGGCGAAGCTGGTCACAGAAGTTGCTCCGGGATGGGGATCTCGTCACACGGTTGGTGAAATTTTTAGAAAGCCGTATATAATCTGGCAGTTTTTATCCGTCCGTTTCACGAACAGGAATTTTTTACATGAAAACCGCACAGGAAATCCGCGCTGGTAACGTAGTCATGATCGGCACCGAGCCGATGGTGGTTCAGAAGGCTGAATTCAACAAATCCGGCCGTAACTCCGCCGTGGTCAAAATGAAGCTGAAGGGCCTGCTGAACGGCAGCGCTACCGAGACCGTCTTCAAGGCCGACGACAAGCTGGACGTAGTTCAGCTGGAACGTAAAGAGTGCACCTACTCCTACTTCTCCGATCCCCTGTATGTCTTTATGGACACCGAGTACAACCAGTACGACGTAGAGAAAGACAACCTGGGTGACGTGCTGAACTACTTGGTAGACGGCATGGAAGACATCTGCGAAGTGACTTTCTACAACGAGAAAGCCATCTCCGTAGAACTGCCGACCACCATCGTGCGCGAAGTTGAGTACACCGAGCCGGCTGCCCGTGGCGACACCTCCGGTAAAGTGACCAAGCCTGCCCGTCTGAAAGGCACTACCTACGAGCTGGCTGTTGCCGCTTTCGTAGAGATCGGTGACAAGATCGAAATCGATACCCGCACCGGCGAATTCAAGCGTCGCGTCAACTAATTGACCGCTTTGAATTGATTGCAAAAAAGCGAGCCAACGGCTCGCTTTTTTATTGCCTCCGAGTTGCCATCACACCGCCCGCCTTCAGAAAATCCCGCCGCCGCCGCTAACCCAGATAACCGGGGGAGCACACTATGGCCAGATTATCCTTATCACTGCTGTTATTGACCTTGCTGGCTGGCCATGGGGCAGAGGCGAGCGAGGTTGCGCCCCCCGTTGCCGAGCCAATGCCCCTCGACCATTGGCAAGCCAGCGACTGGAAAGGGCTACCCGATGCCACCCAGATCGACAAGCAGACGGTGCTGTTCGCCAAACACGACAGTGAAAACTATCTGGGGCTCGCCATTTTACTGCCCGACTGGCAGCGCAGCGGCCAGCTCTGGCAACTGACTCGCGCTCTCGGCCGACTGGGCTTTGATACCCTGCTGCTGCTGCCCTCCCCCCAGCAGACAGAACTGGACCCAGCCGCCGAGAAAAAAGCGAAAAACAGCGATGAGTTTCGCAAGCAGTTTGCCGAGCGGATCAGCAAGCTGGCCGATGCCAAGCTGCAGGAGGGGGGCTTCAAGCTGATCCTGGCGCAAGGTACCGGCGCCGCCTGGACTGCCAACCTCATCGCCAGCGAACAGTTGCCCGCCCCCGACGCGCTGGTGCTGCTCGATGGCTTCTTCCCCAACCAGCAGAGCAACCAGACCCTGGCCAAACAGGTGGCTCAGGCGGCCATCCCCACCCTGGACCTCTATCAGGAGGATGGCGGTCGCTGGCCCCTGCTGGCGGCCGAAGCACGCCGGACCGAGAGCCGACGCAGCCACAAGCTCAACTATCGTCCTTACGCCCTGATGGAACTGGAGGAGACACCCACCCGCATTCAGGGCTGGCTCAACCATCTGGGCTGGCTCTAAACCGGCCACTAGCGTGGCGCAATAAAGCGCTCAAGCTCACATCTGCCGGATAAAGCCCAGCCATGACACAGCGGCAGGCTGGCCCTGACTGCATCCTCTTTGGCATCATGGCCTCTCAAACCTGAACAATGGCAGGAAGGCTCATGCAGCAGATTGTGTTTCTCGACAGCGATACCCTGGATGCGGGCATCACCCTGCATCACCCCGACTTCCCCCACCACTGGCAGAGCTATCCAAGTACTACCCCGGAACAGGTGGTGGAACGGCTCAAAGATGCCAGCATCGCTATCATCAACAAGGTACGGATCGGCGCCGCCGAACTGGCCCTGCTGCCAGAGCTCAAACTCATCGCCCTGGCCGCCACCGGCAGCGACAACGTGGATCTGGAAGCGTGCCGCGCCGCCAACGTCGGGGTGTGCAATATCCGCAACTACTCGGGCCCCTCGGTGCCGGAGCACGCCATGGCGCTGATGCTGGCCCTGTCGCGCAACCTCTTCTGCTGGCGCCAGTCGCTGCTGGAGGGGCGCTGGCAACAGAGCGGCCAGTTCTGCTTCTTCGACCACAACATCATGGATCTGCACGGCAAGCAGCTTGGCATCATCGGCAAAGGGACGCTCGGACAGGCGCTCGGCGAGCGGGCCAAAGGGATGGGGATGACAGTGCGTTACGCCCAGAGCCAGGTCGGCGCCAGTCACGACGAGGACCGCTTACCCCTCGACGAGTTGCTGCAAAGTTCGGATGTGATCAGCCTGCACTGCCCGCTCACTCCCTACACCCGCAACCTGATTGGCGAGCGGGAGCTGGATCTGATGAAACCGGGCGCCCTGCTGATCAACGTCGGCCGTGGCGGGCTGGTGGATGAGGAGGCGCTGCTGCAAGCGCTGGCCAACGGCCGCCTCGGTGGCGCCGGTTTCGATGTGGCGAGCGTCGAACCCCCGCCTCCCGACCACCCCTTGATGAAAGCGCTGCAATACCCCCACTTCATTCTGACCCCTCATGTAGCTTGGGCCAGCGAAGAGTCGATGCAGCGTCTCGCCGATCAGCTGATCGACAACATCAACGCCTTTGCCGCCGGTCGCCGCCAGCACCGGCTGGTGTAACCGCACGAGCGAGTCACCGCAAAATCGAGTGACCACACCATGCAAAACGGGACCAACAGGCCCCGTTTTGCATCTTCCGCACTCACTGCACACGCATCAATCGTCGTCATGCCATCTGTGCTTCTTATGCTTTTTGTACTTCTTGTGGTGCTTGTGATGGTGATGATCATCGTCATCATCGTAATAGCGATCCTTGCTCTTGTGGCCATCGCCGGTCTTGGCACCGATGGCCGAACCGCTCGCCCCGCCGACCCCGGCGCCGATCAGCTGCCCGGTATCACCACCGACACTCTTGCCGATGGCTGCACCGCCCAGCGCCCCCACCGCGCCGCCAAGGGCCGCTTCATTCTTGTTGCCCTTGTTGGCCGTCGCAGCCCCACCGGCAGCACCGCCCAACGCCGCTCCCACCAGCGCACCGGTATCGCCACCCAGCTCCTTGCCGATCATGGTGCCCGCCACACCACCTGCGCCACCACCCAGAATGGTATTAAGGGTCTCGGAAGCATGCACGGTCGTGCTGCCAGCCAGCAAGGCGCCCAGCAGTGCCAGTGCGCGAAGAGCACGCGAATTCATCTCCATGGGTACTCCTGTCAAACCTGATTAATATTCAGCGGCACTATACAAAGCGCCACGGGGTTCGCCAGCCAGCAGAAATGAGGGATGCGACAGTCAATGGCCGCACGGCCACCGCCCAGAATGGAAGAGTAAAATCAAGCAATTGAATTTAAAGATTAAAATCACCAAAAAGCCAAACTATTACGGCAGAGTGACCCACAATCTGGTTGTCGTGTCCCGGCACAGACCCGCCGCGCTGGGACAAAAGCTGTCAGTCAGCAGCCTCATCCGCCAGATGCCAGCAGTCCCGGCCAGCCTCCTTGCTACGATAAAGGGCTGCATCAGCACGCTCGAAGATGGGGTCGGCAACGGGTGAATGGCAGGCGCCGCCGATACTCAAGGTGACCTGTCCCTTGTGCTCACGCCACTGTTGATGTCGCACCACGTCCAGCAGACAATTGAGCTTCTCCGCCAACTCATCCTGCGGCTGTTGCAGCAGAGCGGCAAACTCATCGCCACCAATCCGGTAAACCGTGCTCACCCCCAGCACATCAGCAAGGCAATTGGCCACCCGACACAGCACCTGATCGCCGAAGGCATGACCCCGACTGTCATTGAGTCCTTTGAAGTGATCAATATCAAACAGCAGCAGCCAGAAGCGCTCCCCCCTCAGCTCCAGCGCGCTCTTGTGCTGCTCGAAGGCTCGCCGGTTCATGATACCGGTCAGAGGGTCCCGCAACAGCGCATCCTGCCCCTTGAGGAAGCTGGCCCTGACCTGATCGATCTCGTTCAGGCTGCGTCGCACAAACCAGGTATTGGCCTTGGTGATGGGGGGAGAACTCTCCAGATTGCGCACGATACCGGTCAGTGAACCCGACACCAGCGCCTGCTCCTGGCGGAAGATCCGCACCAGCAGACTCAGCGTACAACACCAGATGGCAAACAGGGAGATCAATGGTAAAACCACCATCTGCAGCGCCTCATAGAGGCTGTTGCGAAACAGCACGGGCGGCAGATAGATATTGAGATCCCAGCCAATATCCGCCAGCTCGCGCTTAAGGAAAGTGCCATGACACAACACATCCAGACCGAGCCACTGCTGGCCCTGATGCTGCTCGATGGGGTAATCTGCCAGCAGATCCATATTGCTGCCCACCACCAGCTGGCCGCTGTCGCGCAAGGTAAGATAGAGTGCGGCCTGATTGCCGCCAACCGCCCGCTGTAGCGCCTGCTGCAGCGAGTCGAATGACATGTCGACCATCAGCAGCCCCAGCAGTTGCCCCTGATCGTCCCGCACCCGTTTAATCAGGCTGAGTATCAGTTCATTGGTATTGTATTCAGGGTAGGGGCCAAACCAGACGAGCTCGTCGCCCGGCATGGTGGTCACCTGATACCAGGGTCGCAGCGCCGCCTGATAACCGGGGGGCGGTAGCCAGTCCGGGTAGCTGTCGATACGATCCGCGTTCAGGTTGTAAAAGTAGATGTAGTGGTTGCCTGGTTTGATCTTGTGCGCAATGGCCCAGATGGGGGAGTCGGCCAGCCCGCCGCGAGCGATCTTCTCCTTGTCGAGCGAGGCCTCCAGCACCGCCAGTTGCCGCTCATTGACCTTCACCATCTCGTGGATCAGAGACGCTTCAACGGAGGATGCCATGTGGCCGAAGCCGGATACCGTCATGTCGATATCCCTCAGATAGCTGGCAATAGCCATGATGATCGTCACTATCAGGATCATCAAACCAATCAATGCAGAGAGGGGGACCAGCACATAGTAGCGTTTATTGAGATACGAACGGCTCACATCACATCCGAACCAAGAAAACATACGGGGATTGTGGGAGAGAAAGGAGAGTGAATCATTGATTAATATCACTTTCGCGCCCCTTAAATGACATTTCCAACATTAACGAAACGTCAGGGTTCGCAAACGAATATCAACTGACAGGAAAAACGCTAGTTACCCCGGGTTAACCCCGCTCTGCATCGCGGGTGTTATAGTCTATACCTGATTCGGCAGGCGCTGGACAAACCGTCCATCACCGGCTGCAACGCCAAGCAGAACAAGGAGATGTTATGAGCAGTCCGTTTATCGAACAGATCAAAGCACGTCGTACCATCTATGCCCTGGGCGACCAGGTGTCCCACACGCCGGAGCGGCTGACGGCCCTGATCCAGGATGCCATCAGACACAGCCCTTCCTCCTTCAACTCCCAGAGCTCCCGTGCCGTCATCCTGTTTGGCGCCCAGCACCACAAGCTGTGGGATATCGTCAAAGCCGAGCTGAAAAAGATTGTGCCGCCGGAGGCCTACGCCCAGAGTGAGGCCAAGGTAGATGGCAGCTTCCGCGCAGGCTTTGGTACCGTGCTGTTCTTCGAAGACACCGATGTCATCAAGGATCTGCAGCAAAAATTTGCCCTCTACGCAGACAACTTCCCCATCTGGTCGGAACATGCCACCGGCATCGCCCAGTTTGCGGTCTGGACAACGCTGGCGCAGGAGAAAGTCGGTGCCTCCCTGCAGCACTACAACCCGCTGATCGACGAGGCGGTACGCAAGGAGTGGAACCTGCCCGCCAGCTGGCTGCTGCGTGCCCAGATGCCCTTTGGCAGTATCAAGCAACCGGCCGGTGACAAAACCTTTATCGACGATGCCACCCGTTTCCGCGTTTTCAAATAACCGTTGAGAAAGCAAAACGCCCCCGCATCTCGGGGGCGTTTTTATTGCGGCATGCAGTGTTGATGGCGATGGTTCATACCGCAATCTGCGGTCGTAATACGCTCTATCCACCGCTCAGGCGAGCAGCGTCACCAACAGGGACGCCTCCCCCGGCTCCACATTCACCTCGTGCCAGCCTCAACCGTGTTGGCTACTTAGCTGTTCGATAATGGTGCCGCGCAGCAGGGCTCTCCCTTCGTCGATGCGAGTTGATCGGGAGAGTCCTTTCGCCCACATCAGCGCCAACGTGCGACTCAGCACCGGTTCGTGCAGCGCCACGACCTTGAGCTGGGGATCGCACTGGTTCGCGGCATAGAGCCCGGGCAGGATGGCAACCGCCAGCCCGGAGCGCACCAGGCCGTAGAGTGTCTCGACATAATCTGTGGTGTATCTGGGTTTGAGCCCGGGCAACTGGCTCTGGGCCAGGCAGTTGACCTGCCGGCTGACGTTGCCTCTGGCAAAGAGGGCGATGTCGCGGCGGATCAGCGTCTGCCAGCTGATGGCCTCCTCCGCTGCCAGCGGATCCTGCCGGTTGATCACCGCCACCAGCGCATCGTCCAGCAGCGGCGTCACCTCCAGCGAATCGGGCAACTCGCCATCCAGCACGCCAATCCCTGCATCCAGTGATCCCTCGGCCAGCGCCAGCAGCAGACCGTCGTTGGTGTGATCCTGGAACTCGACCCGCAAGCCCGGAAACTGCTGCTGCAGACGGGCGGCCGCCAGCGGAAACATCAGGGTGCAGGCCGACGGGATCAGACCGATGCGCAGGGTGCCATCGCCCCCTTCGACCATCACCTGCTGCATATCGGCAAAAGCGGCATGGGCCACATTGAGTAGCCCCTTGGCGTGAGGCAGGATTGCCTCCCCCTGTTCGGTCAGGGTGACCGCCTGCGCGGTGCGGTGAAACAGTTTGCCGCCGAGTACAGATTCAATCTGGCGCAGGGCACTGCTCAGGGCAGGCTGGCTGATGGCCATCTGATTGGCCGTTTCGGTGAAGTGGCGCAGCTGGGCCAGCGTGACAAAATACTGGATCTGCTTGAGAGAGAGCGCAGGCAGACGGCGCCAGGGTTCGGACATGAAATCGACAACCGGAGAAAAACGTTTGCAGCAGCATAACCCTTTCTTATCCAGTTATAAATTCTTTGCGCTATGCACGGGCCAATCCCCTCCCTAAAGTGGGCCCATTATTCCCCTTGTCAGGCCATCTCCTTCATGTGTGAACAAGATGCATCCCTCAACTTGCGCCGCCGCGCCGTGCAGGCAGCCCTCGGCGAAGCCCCCTTCGATCTGCTGCTGACCAACGCCAACCTGATCGACATGGTGACCGGCGAGATCCGCCCCGTCGACGTGGGGCTGGTCGGCCCGCTGATCGCCAGCGTCCATCCGGTCGGCTCCTTCCAGCAGGCACGCGAGACCCACGATCTGGCCGGCGCCTATCTCTCGCCCGGTCTTATCGACAGCCATGTCCATGTGGAGAGCTCCCACCTGACGCCGGAGCGCTACGCCGATGTGGTGGTCGCGCAGGGCACCACCACCATCTTCTGGGATCCCCACGAACTGGCCAATGTACTCGGGCTGGCGGGGGTGCGCTACGCCATCGACGCCAGCCGCAATCTGCCGCTGCGGGTCATCTGCGCCGCCCCCTCCAGCGTTCCCTCGACGCCGGGTCTCGAGATGTCGGGGGCCGACTTCTACGGCCCCGAGATGGCCACCATGCTGGAGTGGCCGGAGGTGGCGGGGATCGCCGAGGTGATGGACATGCAGGGGGTGCTGGGCGGCAGCGAGCGGATGACCGGCATCCTGCACGCCGGTTTGCAGCGCAATGCCCTGATTGAGGGACACGCTCGGGGCCTTAGTGGTCACCGGCTGCAAGCCTATCTGGCTGCCGGGGTCAGCTCGGATCACGAACTCACCTCGGCTGCCGATGCGCTGGAAAAATTGCGGGCCGGGCTCACCCTCCAGCTGCGCGGCTCCCACCCCTATCTGCTGCCGGAGATCGTCGCGGCGCTGAAACAGCTGCCCCACCTCTCCTCCCAAATCACTCTTTGTACCGACGATGTGCCGCCCGACATGCTGCTGGAGAAGGGGGGTATGATTGCGCTGGTCAAGCTGCTGGCTGAGCTGGGGCTGGCGGTGCCCGACGTGCTGCGGATGGCCACCCTCAACGCCGCCATCCGCCTGCAGCGCAACGATCTGGGGCTGGTTGCCGCTGGCCGCAACGCCGATCTGGTGGTGTTCGACAACCTCACCGATCTCAACCCGATCTGCGTCTACAGCGGCGGCATGCGGGTCGCCCGCCATGGCGCCATTCTCAACCCCTCCGAGCCTGTCGCTGGTTGTCAGGCGCCGCGCGATACCATGCAGATCCCCCTGCGCACGCTGGAGGAGTTCATCATCCGGGTACCCGGGCTGACTGCGGGACGGGCCCGCTTCAAGACCATCAAGGGGGCTCGCTTCACCCAGTGGAGTGAAACCGAGGTTGAGGTTCGGGATGGTCAGGTCATCGTGCCAGCGGGATTTAGCCTCATCTCTGTGCAACACCGCCATGGTCGCCATCAGGCGGGAACCCGGCTGGCACTGCTGGAGGGGTGGGGCGAGCTGCAAGGAGCCATCGCCACCAGCTACTCCCACGACTCCCACAATCTGGTGGTGCTGGGGCGCGACCCGCAAGAGATGATGCTGGCCGCCAACACCCTGATCGCCAGCGGAGGCGGCATGGCGGTCGTCCAGCAGGGTAAGGTGTTGGCCCACGTTGCCATGCCCATCGCCGGCATGCTCTCCGACCTGCCAGCCAGCGAGCTGGCCGCCAGCTTCCACGCTCTGCGCGAAGTGAGCGGCAAGGTGGTGGAGTGGGAGCCCCCCTATCGGGTCTTCAAGGCCATCGAAGGAACCTGTCTTGCCTGCAATGCGGGGCCCCATCTGACCGATCTCGGCCTCACCGATGGCCTGACCCGCGAGATTGTCGACCCCTTCATCTGCTGCTGGCCCCACGATGCCAGCCAAGCCGATTAACCTCGAGGAGAACAGCGTGAACCCTGTCGCCATTATTCTGGATACCGACCCCGGCATCGACGATGCCGTTGCCATCGCCGCCGCCCTGTTTCATCCCGGGATCGAGCTGGCGCTCATCACCACGGTCGCCGGCAACGTCGATGTCAGCAAGACCACCCGCAACGCTCTGCGCCTACTGCACTTTTTCGGCCAAGAGGTGCCGGTGGCACAGGGGGCCAGCCAGCCCCTCGTGCGCCCCCTCGACAATGCCAGCCATATCCACGGCCACTCCGGTCTCGATGGTTACGAGTTTGCCGAGCCCGGGCAACAGCCGCTGCCGATGCATGCCGTCGAAGCCATGAAGGCCACCCTGCTCGCCAGCGAACAACCCATGACGCTGGTGCCCATCGGGCCGCTGACCAATATCGCCCTGCTGCTCACCCTGTACCCCGAGTGTCGGGAGAAGATCGCGCGGATCGTGCTGATGGGCGGCTCGGCCGGTCGGGGCAACCACACCCCAAATGCCGAGTTCAATATCTACGTGGATCCCGAGGCGGCCCACATCGTCTTCAGCTGCGGCCTGCCCATCGTGATGTGCGGGCTCGATGTCACCAGCCGGGCCACCCTGACCGGCGAGATGATTGCGGCGCTGCCCGCCCTCAACCGCACTGGCGCCATGCTCCACGCCCTGTTCGGCCACTATCGCGGCGGCAGCATGCAGACCGGGCTCAAGATGCACGATCTCTGCGCCATCGCCTATCTGGTGCGCCCCGACCTCTTTATCACCCCGGCCTGCCATGTGGCCATCGAGACCCGGGGTGAACACACTCTGGGCACCACCTCGGTGGATATCAACAACCGGCTCAAGCGAGCGCCCAATGCCGAGGTGTGCCTCGATATCGACGTGCCCGGATTCAGGGCCTGGTGCATGGAGACCCTTGCCCGCGCCATCTGATCACGAACCGCCAGCCCGCTGGCCCATTCACATCAAGAAGAGAGTGTTGGAAACATGCTGGAAATAATTGTCAGCACCCTGATCCTGGTTATCTGCGGCTATCTCATCGCCAAAAACTACGATGCCAAGATAGTGCTGTTTGGTGCTGGACTGCTGCTGATGTTTGCCGCCGTCGGACTGGGCCACCCGCTGCTGCCTGCGGCGCAGAGCAGCGGCCTCAGCTGGCTTGATCCCTTCGTCCAGATCAAGCAGATCTTCATCAGCCAGATGGGCAATGTCGGCCTCACCATCATGGTGCTGTTCGGCTTCTCCAGCTACATGAGCCACATCGGCGCCAACGATGTCACCGTCATGCTGCTGACCCGCCCCTTGAGTCGCATCCGCTCCCCCTACCTGCTGGTGCCGGTGATTTTCCTGCTGGGCAATCTGCTCTCGCTGGTGGTGCCGAGCGCTGCCAGTCTGGCGGTGTTGCTGATGGCGACCCTCTATCCGGTGCTCAAGGCGTCGAACATGTCCTCCCTTACCGCGGGGGCCGTCATTGCCACCACTGCCACCATCATGCCCAGCCCGCTGGGGGCCGATAACGTGCTGGCCGCCCAGAAGCTGGGGATCCCGCTGGTGGAGTACATCGTCTCCTACCACGCCCCCATCTCGCTGCCGACGCTGGCCTTGATGGCGGTGGTGCACTACTTCTGGCAAAAGGCGATGGACAAGCGCCAGCAGGCGCGCGGCGGACTGGAGGAAAAAGAGGAGTCGCTCGCCGTGCCCACCGGCTTGCCACCCGCCTACTACGGCCTCTTCCCGGTGCTGCCGCTGGTGCTGGTACTGCTGTTCGGCATCTGCTTTACCCATATCTCGCTCGGGCTGGTGGAGATCACCTTCGTCTGTCTGCTGCTCACCATAGGGGTGGAGCTGCTGCGCAAAGGCAATATCAAGGAGACCAGCAAGGAGTTCGCCATCTTCTTCACCGGCATGGGCACAGGTCTCGCTCAGGTGGTCTCGCTCATCGTTGCGGCCAGCATGCTGGTGGAGGGGCTCAAAGCCATCGGCATCATAGACACCCTGGTGGAGAGCGTGAAGCACATCGACGGCGTCGGCTCCATCCTGATGTTCTTCTTCTCCGGCACGGCGGCGCTGATCGGCTTTATCAGCGGCAGCGGTTTGGCGGTCTTCTACTCCTTTATCAACATCATTCCCGAGATCACCGAGAAGGTCGGGGTCAACAGCGTGGCGGTGGCCCTGCCGATGCAGCTCACCGCCAACCTGATCCGCTCCATGTCGCCGGTCGCCGCGGTGATCATCGTCATCGCCTCGATCACCGGCAGCAACCCCATCGAGATCATCAAGCGCACCTCGGTACCCATCATCTCGGGCATCATCTGCTGCATGACCCTCTCCTACCTGCTGTTCAGCTAAACCCGCTCCATCTGCAGGCGATCAATCCGGTCGCCTGTAGACGGTTTTTTATCCCCGGTTGACAGGGAACCCACTACAGGTAAGCGCCCGGAAGATAATCGGTGTGGACCGTCTATAACTTTTGCGACCAAGAGCCACATACGCCTGAGTAACTGACCGCCAGCCATCAGGCTCAGCCCCCTAATTCAACTCCCAGAGCTCTCGCGCCGTCATTCTTTGTTGGCGCCCTGCATCGACAGCATCACCAGCAGGGACTCGCTTTCCTCCAACTCCACCTTCACCTCGCGCCAGTCGCGGATCACCGCCACCACCGCCGGATTGAGCGGCGCATCGCCCCCCACCTGTACCACGGTGCAGCCTGCGTTCAGGGCGCTCTCGATACCGGCCGGGGCATCCTCGAACACCAGACAACAATCGGACGAGACGCCAAGCCGCTCAGCCCCCAGCAGATAGGGCTCGGGATCGGGTTTGCCATTAATCACAGCTTCGGCCCCCACCAGTACATGGGGCAGCGGCAAACCGGCACAACTCAGGCGATGGCGACCAACCCGCTCACTGGCGGAGGTCACAATGGCCCAATGCTCTGGCGGCAAGCGGCGCAGCAACTCGCCAGCCCCAAAGATGGCGTCGCCACCGGTATGTTCCATCTCCAGCTCGTCGAGGCGCGCCGCCTCCCGCTCGACATCCAGTTGCGGGGCCAGCGCCCGGATCACCTCTCGCGAGCGCATACCGTGGCACATCGCCAGCACCGGCTCGGGGGCCAGCTGATGATGCTGACACCAGAGCCGCCACACCTTCTCCACATCGCCTGTCGAGCAGACCAGGGTGCCATCCATATCGAGCAGCAGGGCGGATACCGACAGGGTGATCGTGTTCATGCCAGCATTCATACAGGCTCTCATACAGACACCCCGGCCAGCTCGGGCAGAGAGCCAGAGAGCGCATCGGCAAAGGCCTGCTGCTGGGCGGCACGCTCATAACAGGCTAGCGCCTGCTCGGCACTGCCAGCCCACACTTGCAAGGGGCCGACCACAAACCCCTGTTGCAGCAGGCTGGCGAGCAGCGCCCCCGTCTCCGGGGCCGCCAATGGCTGGGCCAGCACCAGCTTGCCCTTGATCAAAAAGAGATAGCGTTGGGTAGACATGATATGGCTCCTTGTTCCGGTTCAGAGGAGGGCGATTCCCCCCTTGCCGAGCCATTAGAACAAGGCGATTAGATAATTTATAATCAATAAATGGCCACCTTTGATAACAAATTGGAATGAAATTTGACTTGAGGCAATTGCAGGCGTTTGTGACGCTGGCCGACACCGCCAACTACCGGGAAGCGGCCAGCCGCCTCTTTATCACCCAACCGGCCCTCACCAAGCAGATCCAGGGGCTGGAGCAGACGCTGGGCTGCACCCTGTTCAAACGGGGCCGCCACGGCGCCGAGCTGACGGCGCTCGGCGCCCAGCTGCTCACTCAGGCAAGCGCACTGGTCAAACACGGCAGGGAGTTTGAACGTCACGCGCTGGCAGTGGCGAGTGGCGTGGCCGGTCGGCTCAAGATTGGGTTTGGCCTGTCGAGTTTCGCGCTGGCCCCCTCGCTGGTCGCCCGCTTCAAGCAGCAGGTCACGGACGTGATGGTCCATCTACAGGATATGCCCTCAGCCATCCAGCAGGAGCAGCTGCTCTCCGGCCAGTTGCAGCTGGGCTTTATGCGCAGACCGCAGGTGCCGCAGTTGCAGGAACACAGACTGCTGATCGACCGGCTGGTGCTGGCGGTGCCGACACGGATGACCGAGCCAGACCCGGCCGCATTCGACGTCCAGCAGGCACTGACCAGTCAACCCCTGTTGCAGATGGTGGGCCACCGCTGCCCTGGGCTCAGCCAGCAGATCGCCGGTTTTCTCGGCGCCAATCGGCTGACCGGCATGGTCCAGGAGGCCGAAGATATCCAGACGCTGGTGGCGTTGGTTGCGGCGGGCATCGGCAACGCCATCCTGCCACGCAGCGTCAGCTTTATCGCAGGGCCCGATGTCACCCTCTATCCGCTCTCTGGCCTCAGCTCCGAGTGGGAGGTCAGCATGGTATGGAATCCGGACTTTGCCGACCCCATCCGGGATCACTTCGTCAGGCAGGTGATCGCCAGCCATCCCTTGCCGGTGTCAGCCACGCCCGAGCGCTGAAACCAACGCTCGCTGGTGGCTAACACCGTAACCAGCCAAAAAACAGTGCGCCCCCATCAAGGGGGCGCATGCAGGACAAAAGCGGCAATGCGGCTCAACAGCTGGCGCAGTGACTACGGTTTTTACCCGCCCCCTTGGCGCAATAAAGCGCCGCATCGGCCGCGGCCAGCAACGCCCCTTCCCCCTCCAGCAGTTGCTCTGCCGTGTAGGTGGCAATGCCAATGCTGGCGCTAAGCTGAATATTATTTGCCACCACGATATCGAGATCGTTGATGGCCTGGCGGATCTCCTCTCCAATCCGCTGGGCCGCATCTCGATCGGTATTGCCGAGGATCAGGGCAAACTCGTCACCACCAAAACGGCAGGGCAGATCCGCCGGACGCTGGCAGAAGGATTGCAGAAGATGGCCCACCAACTGGAGGGAGCCATCCCCCATCTGATGACCAAGATGGTCATTGCACGCCTTGAAGTTATCCAGATCCAGCATGATGAGGGAGAGCGGGGTATGTTCACGCATGCTGCGCCGCCACTCGTTATGCAAAAAGCTGTTGAACAGCCGCCGATTGGCCAGTCCGGTCAAGGGATCATGTTGGGAGAGGCTGGCAACTTCCAGCTCCAGCAGCTTGCGCTCGGTGATATTGATATGGGCGATGGAAAAATACTCGGCGTCAAGCCCGGGTACCGGCGCGACTCGCATCATAAACCAGCGCTGGGTGTCGGGGCTGTGGCAGGGGTATTCCAGATAGAACTTCTCCTGCTGATGACGGATAACCCGAAGGATCCCCTCCACGGCAGCCAATCCAGAGGGCTCGGATTCAGCGTCACAAGCCCCCATGTAATTGACCCCAATCCAGTTATATCCCTTTGGCATACCGTTTTGCTCGGCAAACAGATCCCAGGCGAGATTGGTGTAATGGATCACGCCATCCCGATCTATCACAGATATCTGGTCTTCCAGCGAATCCAGCAGTGCAGCCAGATGATGGGCTCGCTCGGCGAAGTGACTCTGCCGCGTCTGTATATCATCCGCCATGGTGGCCATCCTGTGGCAAAAGTGGCATACCGCCATCTATTAACAATTAAGTCATCAGATAGAGTAAAGCACCCCATTCCCACTTAGCCAACTGAGACCAAATTTCACCATCGAACACTATCCGCCAAGGTTTCAGGCCAGTTTCCCTGTTCCGGATAACAAGAGCACATCATGAGCATATGTCTCTGATAAGTCACATTTAATGACCACACCACTGATTTTCACAGGGGATGCCATCTCCTTCCCCATCCATCTTGGTACCAGGGCAGTTTTGTAAAAACCAGGTTGCCTCCTCGCAGGAGGTCATCTGGAAGCAATGCTGCCGACCATCACACTGACGAATAAAGGTCGTTGTCTGTGGCGTGCTGACCGAGGTGCTGATCTCTTCCTGATTGAAAGATGAGACCGACAATGGCGCCATCGAATCGGCCGAGAAACGGGAATAGATGGAAAAGAGGCCGACGAGCACCAGCAGGGGGATCAGTTTGCCACTCCAGCTGCTCTTGCGACGTAGATAGGGGTTACTCCGCTCTCTGGTAGAAGTGGGTCTTGGCGGCTGACTTGCCGCCCGAAACGATGGCGCCGCTGATGATGCGGTCGATCTTGCTGCTGATGATTCGGCCGAGGGCACTGCATCCGCCAACGTGAGCGGGCGATCGGGGAAAAAGACCTGTAACGCCCTTGGCTTGCCATCCTGGCCACTGCCGATCAGATAGGTGACACGCTCCCCCGGCTCTGGCACTCGGCCATCTGATTGCAGCGCCGTAACATGCACAAACAGCCCTGCACTGCGTGATCCATTGGTTGCCTGCTCGGCGCCATTTTGCTCCGGCGTAATAAATCCAAAGCCGCGCGCCTCGTTCCAGCTCGCGATCCGTCCCTGATAACGCATCTGTCCATCCTTGTTGTTATCCATGTGAGCGCTATATTGCCCGACAATCATGTTGCCCAAAAGCGCTGCGGCCCGACAGGGGGCCGCAGAGTCAATCTCAACATGGTGCTCGGGTGCTGCCTGCGTTAAGGATCAAGCCAGCCGGGACACCTTGATGATCTCGGCGATGCGACCCAGCATCCGCAGCGAGGTGTGATGCTCGGTGGCATCTGCGGCGGCGCAGGCATCCTCCAGAATGGTGATGGCGTAGTCGCGATCGTGACCATCCCGCGTCGCAGCCTGAATGGCCCAGCTGGTGCTCACCCCGCACAGATAGAGGTGGTCGATGTGATTGGCCCGCAGCGCAGGCTCCAGCGCCGTGCCATAGAAGGGGCTCACTCTGGGCTTGGTCAGCACCAGATCACCGGGTTGCACATCCAGATCAGGATGAAAGTCGGTGCCGCTGTCAGCCAAAGAGAGCGCCCCCAACTGGTGAGCGCGACCAAACATGGGAGACCCCTTGGGTTGCAGCTGATAGCCGCCGTCAAAGCCCACCTTGATCAGCACTACCAGCCAGCCGTTGGCGCGGGCATGGGCCAGCGCCTGATTGGCATGCGCGATGGCATCCTGCTCCAGCACATGGGCTGCGGAGGCGGCGATGCGCCCGTCGGGGTGGGCGATGTCGTTGATAAAATCGATCACCAGCAGTGCCTTGTTCATCACCTTTGCTCCTTCGCGCATTCAGCCCGTATTACCTGGTTTCTACCTGTCAAACCAGCCCCAGTGCATAGCGCAGCGCCATCTCCTTGAGCGGGCCCGCCTTGTCCGCCAGATTGAGAGCAAGATTGCGGGCCAGCTTGAGCGGGCCAATCTCGTTGCTGAATACCCCGTAGAAGAGATCCATCCCCGACTGCATCAGCAGGTTGTCGGGACGACGGCGCCGCTCGTAACGCTCGGCCAACGCCAGTTGATGCCAGTCGGCGCCAGCTCCTTGCAGCAGATCAGCCCAGCAGGCCACATCCTTGAAGCCGAGGTTGACCCCCTGCCCCGCCAGCGGGTTGATGGTGTGGGCAGCATCGCCAAGCAGCACCACCCGACCGGCGTGATAGTCGTTGGCGTGGCGGCGCACCAGCGGGAAGCTCCCCTTGCCGGTGACGGTGAACCCGCCGAGCCGGCTTGGGAAGTGGCGGCGCACTTCG